>DASUME010000159.1:0-9830 GCA_036277895.1 Polyangiales bacterium | reverse complement strand
GTTCTCTTTGGTGCGGTTGTCGATGATCTGCACGTCCTCGCCCGAGCGCACGAGCTCGGCGATCTGCGGCAAGGTCACATAGCGGCTGGACCGCGTGTCGTAGAGCTTACGATTCGCGTAGCGCTTGATCACGCGGGGGTTCGCGCTCTGGACATCGGGGTCAAGCATGGGTGAACCTTTTTCCACGTAGCGCGCGGATGGATGGGCGGTCAAGCGCCCGTAGAACCCTGACCGCTTAGTCCGCACCGCCCTGTAAGCGAGCATTCTCGATGCCAACCAACGAGGGGCCAGCCGCCCGCGAGGTAGCTGCCAACTGGGCCCGAACCGTGTCCACGCTGAAGGACCCCGCGCTGCAGGTGGGCTGGGTACGGGATCAGCTGCAGCGGCTGGGGCACGCGCGGGCAGCGGATGTGCTGACGGTTGTGTTGGCGCGCACGGAACAGCGGGAGGAGGCATACGCCCGGGTGCTGTTGCGGGTGTCGATGGCGTTGGCAGGGGCGGAGGAGGCGGGGAGGAAGCGGGCGATCGCTTGTTTTGCGGAGGCGCGGGGGCAGGTCGGGTTGGCGCGGTTTCTGGGGGGAGCGGGCCCGGACCCGGACACGGACCCAGACACGGACGCGGACGATCGGGGGGGTGAGGTGACGATGGACTCAGCGCTCAAGCGGGCGCTCAGTGAGAAGGGGCGACCGCTCTCGCTGGGGGAGCGGAAGAGTCTGGCGCGGCGGAGGGACCGGGAGCTGCTCAACCGGGCGCTGCGGGATCCGCATCCGGATGTCGTGCGGATCCTGCTCGACAACCCGGCGCTGAACGAGCTCGACGTGATCCGGCTGTGCGCGCAGCGGCCGGTCGCGGCCGAGGCGTTGATGCACGTGTTCCGGCACCCGCGCTGGATCGTGTTTTACCGGGTGCGCGCGGCGCTGGCGTTCAACCCGTTCACGCCCGAGGCGATCGCGTTGCAGCTGTTGCCGCACCTGACGCCGAGCGATCTGAAGGCCGTGATGCGTTCGAGCGAGCTATCCGAGCGCGTGCGCGAAGCCTGCGCGCTGCCGAGCGATCGCTCCGTTCATTGAAGCTCAGCTCTTGCGCTCGATCACTTCGGCGTCGTGGACTTTCTTCGGGTCGTTCAGGTCCGCGCCGGCCTTGCCTTCCGCGACGCGGCGGTCGGTGGGCGTGACGTCGATGTCGTCATCGTGGTTGACGCCGCGCTTGAAGTTCTTGATCGCCTTGCCGATGCCCTCCCCGAGCTGAGGCAGCTTGTTGGCGCCGAAGACGAGCACCAAGATGACGAGGATGATGAGAAGCTCTCCCATTCCGGGCATACGCACGGTCCGTTCTCCTGACTGAACTCTTCGTTCCCCTTGGATCCCTTTGTGGATCCGTCAGGCGAGCCTACGCCCCACCCTTGACCCTAGCAAGCGAACAGCTCGCCACAGTTCCGTGGGCTAAGAAGGGCCGCGATGGCTCATTCGATCGCGACGGTCACGCTACAGCGCTCTCACGCGGGACCCGTGGCCGCCGGGCATCCATGGGTATTCGCGCAGGCCGTGCAGCGCGTGGAGGGCTCGCCGAGCGCGGGTGACGAAGTGTGTGTGAGCGACCCGACGGGGCGCGAGCTGGGCCGCGGCTTCTGGTCGCCGGACTCCGCGATCGTCGTGCGGCTCCTTACACGCGACGCCGAGCGGGTGCTGGACGAGGCGTTCTTCGCGGCGCGCGTGGCGGACGCGATCGCGCTGCGCAAGCTGGTGCTGCTGCCGCGCGAGGACACCACCGGCTATCGCTTGCTGCACGCCGAGGGCGACGGCCTGCCTGGCCTGATCGTCGATGTCTACGGCGACGTGCTGGTCGTGCAGCTGCTCAGCGAGGGCATGCTGCGGCGAAAGGAGCTGATCGCCTCCGTGCTGCGCGCGGCGCTGAACCCACGCTCGATCGTGCTCGCGGCCAGCGGCGCGGGCGCCAAGCGCGTCGAGGGTGCGCCCACGGAGAGCACGCTGCTCCACGGCGAGGCGGTCACGGAGCTACGCTGCCTGGAGCGCGGCCTGCGCATCGAGCTGCCCGCGGGCATGCAGAAGACCGGCTACTACTTCGATCAGCGCGAGCAGCGCGCCGAGGTGGAGCGGCTGGCGGCCGGGCGTGAGGTGCTCGACGCGTGCAGCTACGTCGGGGGCTTTGCGCTCTCGGCCGCGCGCGGGGGCGCCAAGTCCGTGCTCGCGCTCGACTCGTCGCCGCCGGCGATCGCCGCGGGCACCGCGCTGGCGGCCGCGCACGGCTTTGGCCAGGTCGAGTTTCGGCGCGCGGACGTGCGCGACGAGCTCGCCAGGCAGGTGCAGGACAAGCGCCAGTACGAGCTGACGATCTTCGACCCGCCCAAGTTCGTGCCCACGGTGAAGCACCTGGAGCGCGGTCGGCGCGCATACCGGCAGCTCAACGCGCACGCGATCCGGCTCACCGCGCCTGGCGGGCTGCTGGTGACCTGCTCGTGCTCCGCGGCGCTGACCGAGATCGACTTCCTGCGCATGCTGTCGTTCGCCGCCGGCGATGCCCGCCGCGAGCTACGCGTGCTGCGCGTGATGAAGCAGGGCCCCGATCATCCGCTGCTGCCCGCGTTCGCCGAAGGCGCGTATCTGAAGACCGCGATCGCGATCGTGCACTAAGCTCTGCGCGTGAAATCGCTCGCCCAGCTGCCTCATGATGCGGTGCGCTCCCTGGTCGGTGTGTGCTTCGACGTCGACGACACGGTCACCACCCACGGCACGCTCGATCCCGAGGCCTACGCCGCGATGTTCGCGCTGCGCGCGTCGGGCTTGAGGTTGATGGCGGTCACCGGCAGGCCGCTCGGGTTCGCGGAGATCATCGCGCGCACCTGGCCCGTGGACGCCGCGGTGGGGGAGAACGGCGCGGGCTTCATCACGCGCGCGGGCCAGCAGCTGCGCACCGGCTACTGGGACGCGGTCGAGGTGCGCGTGAAGCAGCAGGCGCAGCTGGAGCGCATCCGACAGCGCGTGGCGCGCGAGCTGCCGGACGTTCACGTCTCGAGCGACGCCTGGGCGCGGCGCTGCGACCTGGCGTTCGACGTGGGCGAGGAGGCGAGCCACACGCGCAGCACGATCGACGCGCTGCTCGCGCTGATCACGGACGAGGGCGCACACACGAACGTGTCGTCGATCCACGCCCACGCGCAGCTCGGCGATCACGACAAGGCGCGCGGCATCGCGCTGGCCGCGCGCGCGCTGTGGGGGATCGACGCCCCCCAGAGCGCCTTCCTCTTCGTGGGCGACAGCGGCAACGACGCCGCCGCGTTCTCGTTCTTCGCGCTGACGGTCGGCGTCGCCAACGTGCGTAACCACCTCGATCGCCTGCCCACGCCGCCGGCGTACGTCACCGAGGCGTCGTGCGGCGCCGGCTTTGCGGAGCTCGCGCGCGCGCTGGTGCGGCTGCGCTCATGAAGACGCCCCAGGAGAAGCGCATCGCGCGCGGCGCGGTCGCGCACTACGAAGACGCGCAGTACTACGACCACGCCTACAAGCGCCGCCGCGACGACGTGAAGTTCTACGTCTCGCTCGCCAAGCGCGGCCCTGTGCTCGAGCTGGGCGCCGGCACGGGACGCGTGGCGAGTGCGATCGCGGCCACGGGTGTGGAGGTGGTCGCGGTCGAGCCCGTGAAGGCGATGCGCACGCGAGGGCAAGAGAAGACGCGCGGCCTGCCCGTGACGTGGCGCGCGGGCGACATCCGCAGCGTGCGCCTGCGCCGCAAGTTCTCGCTCGTGATCGCACCGTTCAACGTGTTCATGCACCTGTACACGCGGCGCGATCTGGAGCGTGCGCTCGCCACCGTGCTGGCGCACCTGGCGCCAAACGGCCGCTTCGCGTTCGACGTGCTGACGCCAGACCTGCGCGCGATGGTGCGCGACCCCGGTCGGCTCTATCGCGGTCCGAGCGTCAAGCTCGGTGGCAAGCGCTACGACTACTTCGAGGCCTTCGACTACGACGCGCTGCGCCAGGTGCAGCTGGTGTCGATGGTGTTCCAGAACCTCGACGAGCTCGCCGACTTGCGCAGCCTGCCGCTGAGCCAGCGCCAGTTCTTCCCCGAAGAGCTGGCGATGCTGCTTCACTACAACGGCTTCGACGTCGAGCGCCGCTACGGAGATTTCACGGGCGGACCGCTGACCGCGGACAGCGAGAGCCAGCTCGTGATCGCGCGAAAATCCCGCACCTGATCGCGCGTTGTGCCATGCTGCGAGCCTTGAAAAAGCGGGAGCTGCAGGTCGTGCAAGACCGTCTGTTATTCGTGATTTCGCCACCGCGTGCCGGGTCCACACTGCTGCAGCAGATGCTCGGCTCGCACTCGCAGATCTACACGCATCCCGAGCCGCACCTGATCACGCCGCTCGCGTACCTCGGCTACCACGACACCGTGGATCGCGCGCCCTACGATCACATCAACGGCGCCGAGGCGATCCGCGCGTACGTCGGGCGCCTGCCCCGCGGCGAGGCCGACTACCTCGACGCGCTGCGCGCCTACGCCGACACCATGTACGGGCGCATGCTGGAGCCGAGCGGACGGCGCTACTTCCTCGACAAGACGCCCGCCTACGCGACGGCGCTGCCGTTCCTGAGCGGGCTCTACCCGCAGGCCAAGTACATCGTGCTGACGCGTCACCCGCTGGCGGTGATGAGCAGCTACGCCAACAGCTTCTTCCTCGGCGACTGGCGTGCCGCCAACGACTTCAACCCTGTGCTCGCGCGCTACGTGCCGGCGATGGCCAAGCTGATCCGCGACGCCCAGGTGCCGCTGCTGCAGGTGGGCTACGAGAAGCTCGTGAAGGAGCCCGCGGCCGAGCTCGCGCGCATCTTCGCCTTCCTCGGGCTGGAGAACGAGCCAGACGCCGTGAACTACCGCAAGAACTTCCAGGCCCAGGAGGGCATGGGCGATCCGATCGGCGTCAAGAAGCACGACCGCCCCTCGACGGGCAGCGTGGAGAAGTGGGTCGCGGAGCTGCTCGGCGACAACAAGAAGCGCAAGCTCGCGCGCGAGCTGATCGACCAGCTCGACGAGGTCGACCTGGAGACTTGGGGTTACCCCAAGGACACGCTGTTCGCGCCGCTCTCGAACGGCACCGCGACCAAGCAGCCGCGCCCGCCCCTGCTCAACAAGTACGTCTTCCAGCGCCGCGTCATGCTCGCGCTCAAGAAGAACATCGCCACCCGCCCACACGGGAAGGTCATCAAGCGCATCAAGTACTACTGTGATGTGCTGCTGCGCGAGCAGTAATGTCGAAGCGCGCAGGCTCTCCGCGCGCGAGCGAAGCTAGGCGAGCTCCTGGGCCCGGCGCGCGAGGCCCTGCACCACGCTGTGGAAGCTGCGCAGGGTGCGCTGTTGGGCATTCGGGAGCAGTGCGGTCAGCGCCTCGCGCACGATCGGCACGCGCGAGGTGCCCCCGGTGAGGCAGGCGATCTGTACGTCTTCGCCGCGCACGCCGCCGAGCACCAGCGTGCGCTCCAGGGCCTCGACCACACGCCCGAGCGGGCGTTGTGCGGCCTGGATGAACTCGCTGCGCTGCACCTCACGCGCGAGCTCGGCCCCCGGATAGT
The DNA here is from genome assembly GCA_036277895.1 of Polyangiales bacterium. Classification (GTDB taxonomy): domain Bacteria; phylum Myxococcota_A; class Polyangia; order Polyangiales; family DASUME01; genus DASUME01. Next base: position 4,242 of record DASUME010000159.1, on the reverse strand, counting down.
GCAGCGTCAGCGGCGATGTCGCGTCCTCCGAGAGCCCGCGCTTGCAGCGCTCGACGGCTTCGTAGAGCTCGAAGCCCACGCCGTCCTCGACGATCACCTCGAACTTCTCCAACAGCGGCTCATGCGCGCGGTCGAGCAGGCCGCGCTTCATCTCCGTAAGCCGGCGCAGCGTACGCGCGCGGTCGCTGAGCGTGAGGTCGGCCGGCGAGGACAGCAGGTCGATCATGTCCTGCGGCATCGTCAGCTCGTTCGAGCCGAACGGCACCCGGTATGGCGCCTCGGAGCCGAGCTCGCGCGCGACCACGGCCCGCACCAACGCACCATCCAGCGCGTCACCTGCCACGGCCACGCCGCCCACGGCCAGCACGTCTTCCGGTTGGAAGCCCGACTTGCTCATGCGCACGAGCGTGTAATCAGACGTTCCACCGCCGAGGTCGATCACGAGAACCAGCTTCGGCTCTTCGAGATCTGCGGCGAAGTCGTACGCCGCAGCCACCGGCTCCGGGCAGAACGATACATCCGCGAAACCTGCCAGCAGAGCGGCGTCTTTCAATCGCTGTTCCGCCAGCTGATCTTCGTCATCGAGGTTGGAGAAACGCGCCGGCCGGCCGAGCACCACGCGCGTCACGTCGGTCTCGAAGTGCTGGCAGGCGCGCTCGCGCATCGCGCGCAAGATGGTCGCGACCAGCTGCTCGATCGTGACCTTGCGCGACCCGATCTGGGTGGCGCTGAAGGCGCGCGACGGTAAGTGCCGCTTGATCGACCGGATCAGGCGCCCTTCCAGGCCGTTCGCGACCAGGCGCCGGACGGCCGCGTTCCCGAACGCCTGCTCATCGGGCGCGAAGTACAGCACGCTGCGCAGCACGGTCGGGTCATCGGCCCCCGGGTCGATCGGCGCCGGTGCGAACACGCGACCGGGCGCCGCGGCGGCCAGCAACGAGTTGCTGGTGCCGAAGTCGATCGCGAAGATGGTGGGCTTTACGTCTGCTGGGCTCACGTGTCCAAGTGCGCCGTCTCTCCGCGCGCGAGCTACTTGTTGAGCATGGAGCGAAGCACGTATTGGAGGATGCCGCCATTGAGGTAGTACTCGACCTCCTGGGCACCATCGAGGCGTACGCGCGCCTTGAACGTCTTGTCGCCCGCCTTCACGTCGACCGTCATGCCGGGCTTGAGGCCCGAAGACAGGCCCGTGATGTCGAACGTCTCCTCGCCGTTGAGCCCGAGTGAGGTGTGCGACTCGCCGTTCGTGAACTGCAGCGGGAGCACGCCCATGCCCACCAGGTTCGAGCGGTGGATACGCTCGTACGTCTCCGCGATCACCGCCTTCACGCCGAGCAGCAGCGTGCCCTTGGCCGCCCAGTCGCGCGAGGAGCCCGTGCCGTACTCCTTGCCAGCGAGCACGATCAGCGGCGTCTTGTCCGCCTGGTACTTCATCGACGCGTCGTAGATGCTCATCTCCTCGCCGGTCTTCAGGTAGCGCGTGATGCCGCCCTCCTTGCCGCCGACGAGCTGGTTCTTGAGGCGGATGTTCGCGAACGTGCCGCGCATCATCACCTCGTGGTTGCCGCGACGCGCGCCGTACTGGTTGTAGTCGCGCGCGTGCACGCCGTTCTCTTCGAGGTACTTCGCCGCGGGGCTGCTCTTGGCGATGTTGCCAGCGGGAGAGATGTGATCGGTCGTGATCGAATCGCCGACCTTCACCAGCACACGCGCGCCCTTGAAGTCCACCGCGCTCGTGGGCGCATCCTTGGTGAGGCCCTCGAAGAACGGCGCCTTGCGCACGTACGTGCTCTTGTCGTCCCACGCGAAGGTGTCGCCCTTGGGCACGTCGAGGTCACGCCACTGCTCGGGGCCCTTGAACACGTCGCTGTAGCGCTCGACGAACAGCTCGCGCGTGACGGCGAGCTTGGTCGCGTCGCTGATCTCCTTCGACGTGGGCCAGATGTCCTTGAGGAAGACGTCCTTGCCGTCTTTGCCCTGGCCGAGCGGCTCGTTGTAGAGGTCGATGTCCATCGTGCCGGCGAGCGCGTAGGCGACGACCAGCGGCGGCGAGGCGAGGTAGTTCGCGCGCACGCTCGGGTTCACGCGGCCCTCGAAGTTGCGGTTGCCGCTGAGCACCGCCGAGGCAACCAGATCGCCGGTCTTGATCGCCTCGACGTACTCGTCATTCAGCGGACCGGAGTTACCGATGCACGTGGTGCAGCCGTAGCCGACCAGGAAGAAGCCCAGGTCTTGCAGCGGCTTCATCAAGCCCGCCTTCTCGAGGTACTCGGGCACCGTCTGCGAGCCGGGCGCGAGGCTGGTCTTCACCCAAGGCTTGGACTTCAAGCCCTTGGCGACCGCCTTCTTCGCGAGCAGGCCCGCGCCGATCAGCACGGACGGATTGCTCGTGTTGGTGCAGCTCGTGATCGCCGCGATCACCACGTCGCCGTGCGTGAGCTGGTGATCTTTGCCCGGCACGCTCGCCTTGGTGGCGAGCTTGCCGGGTGCTTCGCCGCCGCCGACGTAGCCATCGCCCAGCTTCGCGTCGACATCCTTGCCGATCATGCCGAGCAACGCCTTGCGGAAGGAGCGCTTGGACTGCGTGAGCTCGACACGATCCTGCGGCCGCGACGGACCGGCGAGCGACGGCACCACGCTGGCCAGATCGAGCTCGAGCGTGTCCGTGAAGCGCGGTGTGGGCGACTCCTTGGTGCGGAACAGCCCCTGCTCTTTGCTGTACTGCTCGACGAGCTGGATCTGCTCTTCGCTGCGGCCGCTCGCGCGCAGGTAGTTGAGCGTCTCGTCGTCGACCGGGAAGAAGCCCGAGGTGGCGCCGTACTCGGGCGCCATGTTCGCGATCGTCGCGCGGTCGGCCAGCGTCAGCTCGTCGAGGCCCTCGCCGAAGAACTCGACGATCTTCTCGACCACCCCGCGCTTGCGGAGCATCTGCGTCACGATCAGCACGAGGTCGGTAGCCGTGGCGCCCTCGGGCAGCTTGCCCGTGAGCTTGAAGCCGATCACCTGCGGCAACAGCATCGCCACCGGCTGGCCGAGCATCGCGGCCTCGGCCTCGATGCCGCCCACGCCCCAGCCCAGCACACCGAGGCCGTTGATCATCGTGGTGTGCGAGTCGGTGCCGACCAGCGTGTCGGGATATGCGACGGTCTTGCCGTCGACCTCGCGCGCAAATACCACGGGTGCGAGGTACTCCAGGTTCACCTGGTGCACGATGCCCGTACCGGGGGGCACGGCGCGGAAGTCCTTGAACGCGCTCTGGCCCCAGCGCAGGAACTGATAGCGCTCCTGGTTGCGCTCGAACTCCAGCTTCACGTTGTCTTCGAAGCTGCGCAGGTTGCCATAGTGGTCGACCTGCACGCTGTGATCGATGACGAGGTCGACCGGCTGCAGCGGGTTGATGCGCTGCGGGTCACCACCGAGGTCCGCAAACGCCTCGCGCATGGTGGCGAGGTCCACGACGCACGGCACGCCGGTGAAGTCCTGCAGCAGCACACGCGCGGGCCGATAGGCGATCTCGAGGCTCGGTTCGGCCTCGGGATCCCAGCTCGCAACGGCCTCGATGTCCGCGCGCGTCACGGTCTTGTCGTCTTCGTGACGGAGTAAGTTCTCCAGCAGCACGCGAATGGAGTACGGCAGCGTGGGGATGTCGCCGAGCTTCGCTTTCGTGAGCGCGTCGAGACGGAAGATGTCCACTGAACGACCGCCGATGGTCAACGTCGCGCGGCTCTTGAAGCTGTCGATCGAGCTCGTCATTCGAAGGGTTTACCACTCGCATCGCGCGCTCTCAAACGAGAAGCGGTTCGCAGCTGAGGACGCGCATACAACACCGGCGATCGCGCCTTCGTCTGCACATTTCACTTCAGATTGCAGGTTTGTTTCAGCGGCCAAGACGGCGGAGTTCAGACCTAGAAACGGACGCAGCAGTACGCTGCTTTCGCCGTTGATCGCCGCGCTTCGCGGCGGCGTGGCCAAAAGCCTGTGCTAGGAGCGTTCGGAGCGCGAATTCGGGAGGAGACGTGGTCAAAGTCGCCCGCAAGAGTACCGGTGGACGCGGCAGTGCAGAGGCGATCGAGAAGCGACGCGTTGCACGCCAGCTCAACACATTGTTCGGAGGTGGAAACAGCCAACCTGGCAAGCTCGATGGCCGCACCGAGAAGCGACGCCAGCGCTTGCTGAAGGAGCTGAAGGACGGACGTGCTGGCCAGGCGCTCAAGCCGATCGAGATCATCGCGCACGCGAACG
>DASUME010000158.1:0-2807 GCA_036277895.1 Polyangiales bacterium | reverse complement strand
CGGCGAGCTCGGCGAGCAGGGGCTCGGCCTTCTTGCGCAGCCTGTCGAACGCGTTGTTCTCGATGCTGAGCGCGGCTTCGGCTGCCATCAGGCCGCTCAGCGGCGTCTCGTCCCAGTCGGGCATGTGAAGGTTAGCGCGCGGGCCTTCTTCGAGCGCCAGCTTTTGCGCGAGCGCGATCACGGCCGCGGTCGGGTGCGCGTAGCCGCCGGAGGTGATCTGGTGGTGGTGCTCCAGCACGAGCTGCAGGTCGCCCGGTAGCTTCCAGATCTTCGCGATCAGCGCGGACGCCTCGGCGTGCGTGTCTTCCATGACCTGCGCCAGCACCTCCGGCGCCAACAGCTCCTGCGCCTGACCCGGCTGGCGCTCGCCGAGCAGCAGCAGGATCGCGGCCGCGCCGACGTCGTGCAGGAGCCCGCACAGGAACGCGTAGTCGAGCGGGATGGAGGTCTGCTGCGCGACCAGGCGCGCGAGGTGCGCGACCGCGGTGCTGTGCCGCCGGATCTGCTCCATCGGCTGCTCGTACACCTTGCAGCGGAACACGCGCATGTTCAGCGCCACCTCCCAGACCACGCTGGCCAGGTTCTTCATGCCGATGCGCAGCACCGCGTGGTGCAGCGACTGCAGCGGCGCGCCGGTGTAGAGCGGCGAGTTCGCGACCTTGAGCACGCGCGCGGCGAGCAGCGGATCTTTCTCCAGCGCCGACAGCACCTGCTCCAGCTTCACGTTCTTGGCTTGCGAGAGCTGGTGCACCTCGAGCGCCGCCACCGGCAAGACCGGCGGTGCATACGTGGGCGTGGTGAACGTGGCGCGGATGCGGCGCGTGATGATCTTCGCCTGCTCATCCGGGTCGTCGGTCGCCGCGATCTCGTGTGTTCCGCGCCCGTAGTCTGGCGCGCGCGTAGAATTCCCGGACTGATCTCGCACGACCTTGGCCCCCACGGCGCTCGAGCTTGAACTGTCGATAGTATCTGACGCGCGGCGGTTCGCGCACGTCACGTTCGCTTTTTCGAAGTTCCAAAGCAGGGAGCTGTTCACGTCCCTGCGGGGGCAAACGCGATCACGCTGTACGCGATCGTCTCGCGCGCATGTGCGTTGGCGTACGCATGGCGCTGATCGCCGCGGAACACGACGACGTCACCCACCTCCACGCGATAGCTCTCACCGCTCACGCGACGTGCGCGGTGCCGAGAGCAGCTCCTCGAGCCGCACCTGCAGCGCGCGTTGCCGCTGCCCGAGCGTTATGAAATTCCAACACCGACTCGGGCGGCGATCGAGCGCACGTACGAGCTGCTTTCCGCGTTCACGCAGAAGGAGACCCTCGAGCGCGCGGCGCACAAGGCACGGCGCAACGGCTACCAACTGCACGAGCTCGGCGACGCCGCGCTGTTCTTGCCCAACCTCAGTCGAGCAGGTCGGGCTGTTCCTTCACGATCCGATCGTACAGCGGCTGAAAGCACAGCCAGCCATACAGCGGCGAGCCCACCTGGCCCGCGGTCAAGCGCGCCATCTCTGGCGCGATCTTCACCGTCTCGCCCGCTGCGTCGGCGAGCAGCTGCGCGTGGCAGCTGCGGTCCATGGTGATGAACCAGAACGCCGCGGCGTCCACCGAAGCGCCGACCGTGAGCAGCCCGTGGTTGCGCAGGATCACCGCCTTGCGGCCGCCGAGCGTCTCCGCGATGCGGTCGCCCTCGGCGGTGTCGAGCACCACGCCGGTGTAGTCGGCGAACACCGCGTGGTCTTCGAAGAAGCCGCAGCTGTCCTGCGTGATCGGATCGAGCAGCTTGCCGAGCGTGGAGAAGGCCTTGCCGTGAAGCGAGTGCGCGTGCGCGGCGGCCACCACATCGGGGCGCGCGCGATGCAGCCGCGAGTGGATCGCGAACGCTGCGCGGTTCACCGGCCAGCGACCCTCGACCACGTTGCCCTCGTGATCGATGCGGATCAGGTTCGAGACCGTGATCTGGCTGAAGTCCTTGCTGAACGCATTGACCCAGAAGGTATCGGTCTCGACCGGGTCACGCGCCGTGATGTGGCCGGCGACGCCTTCGTCGTAGCCGAACTTCGAGAACAGCCGGAACGCGGCCGCGAGCCGCTGCTTGAGGTGGAGGCGCTCCTCCTGCTTGCTGGAGAACGTCCGGGGTAAGCGCTCGGGGGGCAAGATCATGACGGCTCCTGTGCTTGATCCCGAGGTTCGCACGGGGCCTGAGCACGGGGCAACGCTGGCCGAGTCATGACGCATCGCGGCACAAAATCCGCAGCACCGCGGGTCGAGATCGCGTACATCCACCGGGCACCACACCGCGAGGGGGTGGCGCCGGGCGTGCCCGAAAGGATGTACATATGGCTCAGCTTTCTTGGTGGCCCCTCTCGAGCGTATGCCTGCTGGCGTCGCTCGCTGGCTGCGACGTGTTCGATGCCAAGCTCGAGCGCCGGATCCTCGACGGCGGCGAGAGCGCGGGGCCTCGCGACTGTGACCAACATCCTGACTGCGCCGACCGTGGCGAGGGCTTCGCTTGCACGCTGGACGGGCGCTGTGTGCCGCTCGCGAGCGAGCACTGCGAGCCCGTGGCCGGCGAGCTGGGCACCAACGCGATCGTGCTCGGCTCGTTGTTCTCGCTCACCGGCGCGCAGGCGCAGACCAACCTGCCGCGCGCGCAGAGCGCCTCGCTCGCGATCGAGGAGATCAACAGCGTGGGTGGTGTGCCTGGCACCGGCTCCACCAAGCGCCCGCTGGTGCTCGTGCAGTGCGACGAGGTGGCCGATCTCGCCGCCGCGGCCAAGCACCTGATCGACGAGCTGAACGTGCCCG
>DASUME010000157.1:0-12352 GCA_036277895.1 Polyangiales bacterium | reverse complement strand
CAGCGTGTAGTCGCCCGCGGGATACTCCGGCACGTCCCAGAACAACAGTGTGCGCGCGTACTGGCCCTTGGCGAGCTGCTTGATCCAGTCGCTGTCGTCGCGCGGCATCGGCTTCTGGTCTTCCCAGGTGTTGTCGTTGGTGCTCGACCACTCGCGCGAGCGCTTCATGGCGTCGACGAACGGGAACGACGAGCTCCAGTCGGTGATGCTGTCGAGGTTGGTGCCGAGCGGCGAGCGCTTGCGCTTGTCGGTCGCCGGCGAAGCGGCGCTCTGCTGAGGCGCGGCGGCGCTCTTCTCCGGCGTGCTCGGCGCTGCGCTCGCGGGCACAGCGGGCAGGGCCGGCGGTTTCTGCGCGGGCGCTTTCTTCTGCCCACCCTGTGCATCGGCGCGATGCATACAGGCGATGCCAGTGACGAGGGCGAGCGCGGCGAGGACGGTTCGTGGTCGCGGGACGAGCATGCCCAAGTATAGGGCGTTCTAAGGGGTAGCGTCCGAGCCCACTTTCGTGCGATGAGCGACGACGTGCGAGAGCTTAAAAACAAGGTCATCGTGGTAACCGGCGCCGGCAGTGGTATCGGCCGCGCGCTCGTCCTGCACGCCGCCTCGCGCGGCATGCGCGTGGTGCTGGCGGACATCGATACCGGCCGGCTGGCAGCCGTGCTCGAGGAGGTGCGCGCGCTTGGCGTCGAGGCGATCGGCGTCGAGGTCGACGTCGGCAAGGCGCCCTCCGTAGAGGAACTGGCGGCGCGGGCCTACGCCGCCTTCGGTGCGGTGCACGTGCTGGTCAACAACGCGGGCATCGCGGTCGCCGGCGCCGCCTGGACGTTGCCGCTCGAGACCTGGACCAAGGTGCTCGACATCAACCTCTACGGGGTGGTCCACGGCGTGCACAGCTTCCTGCCGCGCATGCTGGCGGGTGGGGAGCCGGGCCACGTAGTGAACGTGGCCTCGGCGGCCGGCTTGATCACGGTGCCGGGCTTCGCGGCCTACAGCGCGTCCAAGTACGGCGTGGTCGGCCTGAGCGAGGCCCTCTTCCACGACCTCAAGGTGCGCAAGGCTGCGGTCGGCGCGTCGGTGCTGTGCCCCTCGTGGGTGCAGACGCGGATCGCGCACGACTCCTTGGTGGTCGACTCCGACGCGGTCGACAACAGCGTGAACGCGGCGGTCGCCAAGGCAGTCGAGCACGGCATCACGGCCGAGTCGGTGGCCGAGCGTGTGTTTCACGCGATCGAAAGCGAAGTCTTCTACATCGTCACGCACGACGACACGCGGCGTGCGGTGCAGGTCCGCAACGACGACATCCAGCAAGACCGCGCGCCGACGATGGCCGTGTTCGAGCGCAAGAAGTCGTAGTCGCTCGTGGCTTGCAAACCAGGCACCCTCTCCGAGCTGTAGGCGCGGATCAAGATTGCATCAAGATCTGCGGGCGGCACGTGAAGGCCGCGCCCGGACCGGGGATGCTGGGAGCATGCGTTGGCTAGCGTTGCTGATGTTGCTCGCGTGCGAGCAGGTGCCGCCGACCGCCTTCGTGCGGCTGAGCGAGGCGCGTCAGCTGGTGGCCGCGTCCGAGCTGGACCTGGCGCGGGGCGCGGAGGCCGTGACGCGCGTGGTGATGCAGGATGCCTCCGGGCGGACGACCGTGAGCGAGGCGCGCGGCGCGCTCGGCCACGATCTCACGAAGCTTGCGCCGCTGCTGCACGCACTCTCGTACGAGCCCGAGTCCGCCCTGCTCACGCGCTTGCGCACGGAGCTCGCCCAGGACCGCAAGCTCGAGGATCAGCTGCTCGCGCTCACCGGAGAGGGCTCCAACGTGGCCGCGCAGCAGCTCTCGTTCGGCGCGGCGCACGACGCGGTCGATCGCTTTCACGAGGCCGCTCCGCAAGCGCTCGCCGCGGCCTACGCGCTGCGCAGCATCGAGGCGCTGGAGGGCCCGCACATCGCGGAGGCCGACGAAGGCACGATGACGCAGCTCGAGCAGCGTATGGCGCGCTACGAGGCCGACGCGCGCGCGGCCACACCGCACGAGGCGCAGGCTGCGCTGAACGACTTCTTCACGGCGCACGCGCGCATCCTCGCGCTCTCCCGCCGCAACACCAACGTGCACGCGCTCTCGCTCGCGGTCGGCGACAAGCGCGCCGCGCACGACGCCAGTGCGCGCACGCTGCACGAGCTGCGCGAGCGCCTGCAGGCGCGCACCTTCCCGGCCACGCGTTAGTTACAGCAGCACGCCGCGGCGGTCGGGCTCGGCGGGGGGGGGCATGCTGTCGCCGAGCGCGTCGCGCAGGTTGCGCTCGATGGTGCGGCTGAGCGCGTGCAGCGGCAGCGCGTCCCAGGCGTGCGTGAACGGATCCTCGAGCACCGCGCCCACCTCGCTGATCAGCTTGAACGCGAGGCAGACCACGATCGAGACCGGGATCGACCACCACTCCAGGTCGTTGATGATCGCGAGCGGCAAGAGCACCGCGTAGGTGCGGATCAGCAGCTCGGTGATGCGCCCGTAGCTGGGCGGGAAGGGCGTGTTGCGGATGCGCTCGCAGCCACCCTGCACGTCCAGCAACGTGGCCAGCGTCTGGTCGAAGCTCTGCATGCGGCGCGCGTCCAGCTTGTCCGCGTCCGCGAGCTTGCTCAGCTCCATCAGCTGGCGGCGCAGGATGCGCGTGCACAAGGAGGGCAGGCGAACTTCCTCGGTGGCCGTCAGCTCCTTGTTCACGCGCACCACGTCGAGGTCGGCGTGCACCTCCTCGCCGCGCAGCTCACAGCGGAGCGCGTGTACGTAGAGGATCTGGCGCAGCACGAACACGCGCGCGGGCCCGTCGCCGACGTAAGCCAGCGCCTCACTGGTGAAGTGACGCGAGGTGTTGACCAGCTGGCCCCAGAGCTTGCGGCCCTCCCACCAGCGGTCGTAGGCGGAGTTGGTGCGGAAGCTGGCGTAGATGCCGATCGCGGCGCCGAGCACCGTGATCGGCGTCTGGGGCAGCACCCCCGCCAGCTTGCCGGACAGCTCCTCCCCGACCACGACCGCGATCGAGAGGCCCATGAAGATGGCGATGTTGCGCGCCTGCCAGCGCAGCAATCGAAACGTGGAGAGTGCGTCTACTGTCTGCATCCGGAGACGGTGTTACTTGGGTTCGACACTTACTGGAGCCACGTGCCAGATCTGCTCGCAGTACTCGCGGATCGAACGGTCCGAGGAGAACTTACCACTGCGCGCGGAGTTGAGGATCGACATCCGCGTCCAGCGCTCTCGGTCGCGGTACGTCGCCGACACGCGGTCTTGCGCCTCGAGGTAGGACGGGAAGTCGGCCATCAGCATGTAGTCGTCATGCCCCAGGATGCGCTGCAGGATCGGATCGAACAGCGTCTTGTCTCCGCGTGAGAAGTAGCCGCTCTGCAGCAGGTCGATGACCTCGCGCAACAGGGCGTGCTGCTCCAACTGTGCGCGCGGGTCGTAGCCACGCAAGCGCGTCTGGACCACTTCCTCGGTGGTGAGGCCGAACAGGAAGAAGTTCTCGTCGCCCACCTCTTCGCGGATCTCCACGTTCGCGCCGTCGAGCGTGCCGATCGTGAGCGCGCCGTTCATCTGGAACTTCATGTTGCCTGTTCCCGACGCCTCCTTGCCCGCGGTGGAGATCTGCTCGGACAGCTCTGCGGCCGGGTAGATGTTCTGGGCGACCTTGACGTTGAAGTCCGGGATGAAGACCACGCGCAGGATGTCGCGCGTGTCGCGGTCGTGGTTGACCACCTCGGCGACCGAGTGGATCAGCTTGATCACGAGCTTCGCGAGCCAGTAGCCGGGCGCGGCCTTGCCGCCGAAGAACACCGTGCGCGGCGTGATGTCCGCCCCGCGCCCGGACTTGATGCGCTGGTACATCGAGATCACGTGCAGCGCGTTCAAGTGCTGGCGCTTGTACTCGTGCATGCGCTTGACCTGCACGTCGAACAGCGACTGCGGATCGATCGCCACGCCGTGCAGGCGCTGCATGTAGTTGGAGAGGTGGGTCTTGTTCTCCAGCTTCGCCCTCTGCCAGGCGTCGCGGAAGCCGGCGTCGTCGATGTGCTTCTCCAGCCGCACCAGCTTGTTCAGGTCGCGCAGCCAGCCGTCGCCGATGGTGCTGGTGATCAGCTTGGTCAGCGGCGGGTTGCTGAGCGCCATGAAGCGGCGGGGCGTGACGCCGTTGGTCACGTTGCTGAACTTCTCGGGCCAGAGCGCGTAGAAGTCCGCGAGCACGGTCTGCTTGAGCAGCTCGGTGTGCAGCGCGGCCACGCCGTTGATGTGGTGGCTGCCCACGCAGGCGAGGTTCGCCATGCGCACCTTCTTCTCGCCGTGCTCGTCGATCAGCGACAGCCGCGCGAACACCTCCTCGTCGACGTTGCGCAGCTTGAAGCGCGCCTCGTCGAGGAAGCGGCGGTTGATCTCGTAGATGATCTCCAGGTGGCGCGGCAGCACGCGCTGGAACAGCGGCAGGCTCCAGCTCTCCAGCGCCTCGGGCAGCAGCGTGTGGTTGGTGTAGCCGAAGGTCTTGGTGGTGATCTCCCAGGCCTCGCCCCAGTCGAGGTCGTGCTCGTCGATCAACAGCCGCATCAGCTCCGGCACCGCCAGCGCGGGGTGCGTGTCGTTGAGCTGGATCGCGTACTTGTCATAGAAGCCGTGCACCGACTTGGCGCGCTGCAGGTAGATCCGGATCATGTCCTGCAGCGAGCACGACACGAAGAAGTACTGCTGCTCCAGGCGCAGGATCTTGCCCGCCTCGGGCTCGTCGTTCGGGTACAGCACCTTGGTCAGGTTCTCGCTGACCACCTTCTCCTGCACGGCGCGCAGGTAGTCGCCCACGTTGAAGGCCTGGAAGTCGAACGACTCGGCCGCCGTGGCTTCCCACAGCCGCAGCATGTTGGCGTTCTTGACGCCGAAGCCGCACAGCGGCGTGTCGTAGCAGTGGCCCTTGACGATGCGCGCCGGCTGCCAGCGCACGCGGTAGCGGCCGCGCGCGTCCTGGTAGCCCTCGGTGTAGCCGCCGAGCTTCACCGTCAGCTCGATGTCGTAGCGCGGGATCTCCCACGGGTTGCCGAGCCGCAGCCACTTGTCGGTGACCTCGTGCTGCCAGCCGTCTCGGATCTGCTGATCGAAGATGCCGAACTCGTAGCGGATGCCGTAGCCGATCGCCGGCACGCCGAGCGTCGCCAGCGAGTCCATGTAGCAAGCGGCGAGGCGCCCCAGGCCGCCGTTGCCGAGGCCGGGCTCTTCCTCGTGCTCGACCAGCTCGTCGAAGTCGATGCCGAGGCTCTCGATCGCCTTGCGCGCGTCGTCCGCGATGCCGAGGTAGAGCAGGTTGGTGCCGAGCTGCGGGCCGATCAAGAACTCGGCGGACAGGTACGAGACGGTGCGGCTGGCGTTCTGGAAGTACGTCTGCGCGGTGTGGATCCAGCGCTCGAGCAAGCGATCGCGGACCGTGTACGCGAGCGCGCGGTAGTAGTCGTTGGTGTTGGCGACGGCCTGGAACTTGGCCAGGCGCGTGTAGAGGTTGGCGAGGAAGTCTCGCTTGATGGCTTCGACGCCGCTGCCGAGGTGAGCGGCCTTGGGATCGAGCGGGGGCATGGTCGACGGGCGATCGGGCTTGGACATGCCCGGCTAGTGTGCCTAGTCGCGATCAACGCTGCCCGCTTTTTCGCAAGCCCTCTCACACCGTGCCCGTGCCCCTGCCCCTGCCCCTGCCCGGTCTGAGGCAGAGAGAGCGGGCACGGGCACGAGCACGGAAGAGTTAGCCTGCCGACTGCAAGCCCGCGGCGATGCCGTTGATGGTGATGAAGAGCATGCCGAGCACACGCTCGCGCTCGGCCTCGGGGGCCTCCGCGAGGCGGCGCTTCAGCTCGATCTGGGCGTGGCTGAGCACATCCACGTACGGGTTGCGGCGCTTGACCGTGGCGAGCAGGTGAGGGCGGTTGCCGAGGATCTCGTCCATGCCCCGCACGGCCAGCACCGACTTCACGGTGCGGTCCCACTCGGCCTTGATCTGCGGGAACAGCGCCTTGCCCTCGGCGTCGGCCAGCTCGGCGTAGCAACCTGCCACGTCGATGTCGGCGCGGCTGAGCGCGAGCTGGGCGTTGTTGATCAGCGCGGCGAAGAAGGGCGACTTGCGGTACAGGTCGCGCAGCGCCTCGACGCCGTGGCGGTTGATCACGGCCTCGAGGCCCGAGCCCAGGCCGTACCAGCCGGGCAGGCCGTGGCGGCTCTGGTTCCACGAGAACACCCACGGGATGGCGCGCAGGTCGGCCAGCGACAGGCCCTTCTTGCGCGACGAGGGACGCGAGCCGATCGGCAGCGCGGTGACCTCGTTGATCGGCGTGGCGGCCTGCGCGTAGCGGGCCAGCTTGTCCGGGTCCTCCAGCAGCGCTTGCCAGGTGACCAGCGCGGCTTCGGCGGCTTCCTTGAACAACGCATCGCGCGCGGCGAGCTCCTCCTTGGGCAACGACTTGCGCTCGGAGAGGCCGGCAAGCAGCACCGCGGACGTGACCTGCTCGAGGTCGCGCTCGGCGATCTCCAGCCGGCCGTAGCGGGCGTTGATGGTCTCGCCTTGCTCGGTCACGCGCAGCCGTCCGCGCAGCGCACGCTCGGGCTGCGCGCGGATCGCGCGGTGCGACGGACCGCCGCCCCGCCCGATCGCGCCGCCTCGGCCGTGGAAGATGGTCAGCGTGATCTTGTGCTTGTCCGCCACGTCGGCGAGCTGGTGCTGGGCCGTGCGCAGCGCGACCTGGCTCGCGGTGTAGCCGACCTGCTTGCAGGAGTCGGAGTAGCCGAGCATGACCTCCAGCTCGTTGCCGATCGCGGCCCGGATCGGCGGCGACTCCAGCATCTGCTCGCCGATCTGCGGCGCGTGCTCGAGATCTTCGAGCTGCTCCAGCAGCGGCACCGGGCGCAGCTCGCCGGGGCTGAGGCCTGCGGTGCGCTGCAGGAACAACACCTCCAGCAGGTCGCTCAGCGAGTTGGTGAAGCTGACGATGTAGCGCTCGCAGGCGCGCGGGCCCTGCTCGCGGCGTGCGCGCCCGACCATGTCGAGCATCGCGAGCAGGTCCTGCGTCTCCGGGCTCAAGGCGGCGCGCGTGGCCGGCAAGAGCGGCTCCGGGCGCGCGAGCAGCTCGTGCATGAGCTCGACCCGCGCTGCTTCGTCGAGCGAGGCGTAGTCGTCATGCAGGCCGAGGTTCTTCAGCAGCTCCGCGGTCGCCTTCTCGTGCACGCCGGAGTGCTGGCGCAGGTCGAGGCTCGCCAGGTGGAAGCCGAACGTGTCTGCACGCCGACGGCAGTCGCGCAGGAAGCCCAGCGCGAGCTTGCTGTTGCCGGTGCCGACCAGCGTGCGCTCCAGCAGCAGCAGATCTCGCTGGTACCCGTTCGCGTCGACGTAGGCCTCGTCGCTGCGCACCTTGGTCGCGCGCAGCCGGGCGGCCATGTACCAGAGCTTCTCGCGCCACGGCTCGTTCACGGTGAAGCGCGTCACGCGCGCGGCCACCTCCGGGAAGCGCTCGCGGTCCTTCTCCAGCGAGGCGATCAGCTCCGCCAGCCCTTCCTGCTTGGGCAGACGACGCGAGGAGAGCGAGAGCGCGCGCCCTAGCTCGTCGACGTCGCCGAGGTAGCGGTCGAGCACGTGCTGGCGCTGGCGCTCCAGCACGGTGCGCGTGACCGGTGCCGTGACGAACGGGTTGCCGTCGCGGTCGCCGCCGATCCACGAGCCCCAGTGCAAGAACGATTGCACTGGGAACGCGTCCTTGCCGAGGCCGAGCCAGTCTTCGTTCGGATAGCTGCGCGCGAGCACGTCCTCCAGCTCGCGGTAGAGCGCGGGCGTGGCATCGAGCAGCGTCAGCCGGAACACGTCCATGCCGGCCTCGAGCTCGTCGCGCGGGGAGGGCTTGGTCGCGCGCGATTCTTCGGTGGTGTACAGCGCGAGCGCCGCCAGCGACAGCTGCTCCAGCGAGGCATCCTTCGCGCGCGGACCGACCGGGTTCTCCAGCGCGTCGATGTGCTTCTTCACCTCGTTGAGGTGATCGCGCATGGTGCGCCGGCGGGCCTCGGTGGGGTGCGCGGTGAGCACGTTCATCACGAACAGGCGGTCGATCTGTGCCTTCACGTCGGCGGCGCTCAGGCCTTCCTTGACGAAGGTCTCGATCGCCTGTTGCAGCGAGCCTTCGGCCGGGCGCTCGCGCGTGTGGCGCCTCAGTAAGCGGATGCGGTGTTGTTCCTCGGCCGCGTTCACCAGGTGAAACCACTGCGTGAATGCGCGCGCGACGTCGCCGATCTCCTCCGTCTTCAGGCTCGAGATCAGCTTCTGAAGGCGCGCGCGGCCTCCCTCGAGCTGGCCGTCGCGTAGCGCGATCGCAGCGGTCCGCAGCTCGCGCACGCGAGCCAGTGTCTCGTTGCCGGACAGCTCCGCGATCGCACTGTCGAGCACCTTGGTGAGCATCGCGACGTCTGCGTCGAGGGGCGCGTCGTCCGGTTGCGTCTTCATCCTGCCTCCGTCCCCAACTCTTCGCCCGGCAACAGGCCGGCGCTGCTCAGAACGTACGAGCGACAGGTTTCGAGCGCGAGAACGGAGCGAGAACCCGCGGGCTCGTGGCGTCGCAGGCACGAATGGCCCGAGTGCTCAAGTTTGCCTCACTTGTCGGTTTCCGGCGCACGCAGCTGTGAGCTGCGATGCTCCACCGGGTGCGCGATCCCGGTGGGTTGTACATCCGTGGGTAATGACGTCCCCGGGTATGGATGTTGCTGTTCGGTCGTGCAGGAGTGGACGCCATGCAGAGCCTCGAGACCTTGCAGCACCTGTTCGTGCCCACCGTCGCGACCCCGGAAGGCCGGATGCGGGTCGCCGACAACGACGGCAAGCCGGTGCCCTACGAGCCGCGACCGCGCGTGGCCGTACGCGCCGAGCCCCGACCCGGGCTGGTCAGCCGCCTCCAGCGCAAGCTCGCATCGCTGCGGCAGCGCCTCTTGCCCGCCGCCGTCGCGCACGCGCCGAGGGTCGTGGCGAGCGCCGAGCTCGGCCGCAGCGTGCGCGTGGCGCTGGGCAAGCTCGGCTGAGCCTCAGTGCACGAACAGCCGGGTCACCGAGCGTAGACGCGGCGCCAAGAAGCCGTGCAGCCCCACCGAGACGTCCGGGTTCTCCGCGAACCAGCGCAGCTCGTGGTCGACGCGCTGCACGAGCGGCAGGCGCTCCTCCAGCCAGGCCTTGGCGAAGTCGCGCAGCTCGTAGTTGTTGGCGACGTCCGCGAACTCCTGCAGCAGCCGGAACACATCGACGCCGTGGCGCATGCCGAGCAGCGTGCCCCGATAGGAGCGCTCGCTGTCGATCAGCAGGTCCGCGAACTTGTCCCGCCCCTGCGAGAACAGCTCGCCCACGAAGATGCCGCCCTTGCTCACCACGAGCTCATTGCGCTCCGCGATGCCGGGCAGCTCCGTAAGCACGCGCTCCGCGTGCACCGCCACCGCGCGCAACGCCGCCGCCGGCGGCGCATCCCCATAACGCTCCGCCTCCCGCCGCGAGTGCCGCGCCGCAGACGTCTCCGTCTGAAACACCTCGCGCGTCAGGTTGTTGAGGAACGTCCTCTGATTGTCCGAAAGCGGCTTACGATGCGTCATCTGTCCTTGTCCTCCCCGTTGTCCCTCGACCCAAAGGCAAGAACGCGGCCATGCTCGCAAGGAGCCTGAACAGAGTGGTGAACCGGCTCTCTCGGGCAGTCCGCTGATCGGGGATCCCAGACGGCAGTCTCACTGACCACGTCACGACCCGCTTCCACTCGATACTCCCGCGCCGCCAGTAGCGCGCCCAACGAGCGCCGTCTTGAGCGCAGCAAGCTCTCGTCCTCCACCGTCCTCCCCCACTCACGCCCGCGGAGCGAAGCGAGCGGGGGCGCTCGTCTCTGCAGCCTGGCAGTGATCGAGACCGCGGAGTGGGCATGCTTCGTTTGGGGGGACCAAAACCGCGGGTAACAGGTGCCAAGCACCCCCACCGCATCAGCGCGCGCAGCGAAGTCACGCCCGCCTCACCTCGCGTGACAAGAACGCGATCACTGCCTTGCGCGCGCGCACCACCACACGCGAACCGGTCTCGTCATAGCTCTCCGAGATCACCCGCGTCCGCTCGCGCAGCAGCGAGACCTTGCGTTGCTCCGTGTAGGGCACCACGAACTCCGCGTCCTCCATGTCCTGCTCGAAGAACGCCACCAGCCGCGCGTGCATGCTCGCGACGTCTTCCTTCGCGCGCGCCGACATCAGCACCGCGTCCGGGAACTCCGCCAGCAGCGCCGCGCGCTGCGCGTCATCCAGCTGATCGCTCTTGTTCAACACCAGCAGCGACGGCTGCTCCCCCGCGCCGATCTCCGTTAGCACCTCACGCGTCACCGCCAGCTGATCCCGAAACGCCGGGTCGGCCGCGTCCACCACGTGCAGCAGCAGGTTCGCCTCCTGCGCCTCCTGCAGCGTCGAGCGGAACGACGCCACCAGATCGTGCGGCAGCTTCTTGATGAAACCCACCGTGTCCGACACCAGGATGCGCGGCCGCGTCTCCGGCTTCAGCACGCGCACCGTCGTGTCGAGCGTCGCGAACAGCTGATCTGCGACGTACACCTCGTCGCCCGTCAGCGCGCGCATCAGCGACGACTTGCCCGCATTCGTGTAGCCCACCAGCGCCACCGTGTTCACGTCGCTGCTGTCGATGCGGCGGCTGCGGCGCGTGTCCGACTCCTTCTTCACGTCCTCCAGCTCGCGGCGCAGCTCGGCGACACGGTCGCGGATGCGGCGCCGGTCGAGCTCCATCGCGCTCTCGCCCGCGCCCTTGCCGCCGATGCCGCCGCGCTGCCGATCGCCGCCCGCATGCGCCTCGCGCAGCCGGGGCGCAGAGTAGTTGAGGCGCGCGATCTCCACCTGCAGCCGCGCCTCGCGCGTGCGCGCGTGACGCTGGAAGATCGACAGGATCACCATCGAGCGGTCGTGCACCTCGGCGCCGGTCGCGGTCTCGAGGTTACGCATCTGCGACGGCGTCAGGTCGTGATCGATCAGCACCACGGTCGCCTGCTGCTCGCCCGGCTCGACGTCGAGCTCCTCTTCTTCCTCGTCGCTCCCCTTGCCGGGCGGCACATAGGTCGGAACGATGCCGGTGCCGCCGGTCCAAGACGCCAGCTCGCGCAGCTTGCCCGCGCCGACCACCACCGCGGGCGCCAGCGAGCCGCGCCGCTGCGTCACCTGGCCGACCACCTCGATGCCGAGCGTGTTGGCGAGCCGCGCCAGCTCGCGCAGCGAGGAGGCAAAGGCGTCGTCGTTGACCTGCGGTAGCTGCACCGCCACCAGCACGGCGCGCGGACGCGGACCGTCTGCAGTACGTACGTACGAATCACTCATGAATCGCTGACCATGCGCACGGAGCGCGGCTCGTGCAAGTCGGACTCAGTCGGGCGCGATGTCGAGCGTGCCGAACTGCGCGAGGCAGCCGGCGGAGGCGCTGGCGAGGAGGGTGGTGGTGGCGCTGGCCGGGTTGGCGACGGGGCACGTCACGTTCGCGGAGCTGGCCGCCCAGCCGCGGAACACGTACTGGGCCGAGCTCGGCGTCGCGCGCAACGTCACCGTGCTGTTGAGGTCGACGTAGCAAGTCGCCGTGGAGACGCAGGTCCCTCCGCCCGAGCCGAGCAGCACGGACGCCGTGCCCGCGTTCGTGTTGTTGGAGGTCGCGGAGACCGGCACGAAGCTGGTGAAGTTCGCCGTGCAGGTGGTGAGCGGCGCGTTCGCCACCAGGTTGATCGTGGCCGCGACCGAGGTCGTCCCGTCCGTGCAGGTCCAGCTCGTGAACCGGCCCGAGTAGGGATAGATCGTGGCGCTGAGCTGCACGCTGGAGCCGCTCGGAACGTTCATGCACGACGCGCCGTCGCAGGTCACGCCGCCCAAGCTGGCGGCGACTTGCCCGACGCGGATCGACGGCACCGCCGTCACCGTGACGAGGCTGCGACGGAAGCTCGCGGTGCACGTGCCGGGCTGGGTCACGCCGGTCCAGCTCGCGAGCAGCGGGTTCTGCGCGCTCGGCGTGCAGGCGCCCGACCAGCCGTTCAAGACGTAGCCGGTCTGCGGCGCGGCGGTGAACGAGACCGCGCCGCCGTGACCCACCGTGCATACGTTCCCCGCGCAAGTGCCGGGGTTCACCGTGGCACTGCCGACCGTGCCGCCCGTGTCGGCGATGCCCTCGACGCGATACGTGCGCAGGCGGTAGGTCGCCACGCAGCTGCCGGCCGCGGTCACGTTCGACACCACCGCGCGGCGCGGCGCCTCTTGCAGCGGCGTGCAGCCGGTCCAGCTGACGAACTCGTAGGCGTCGGTCTCCGCGAC
>DASUME010000156.1:0-3945 GCA_036277895.1 Polyangiales bacterium | reverse complement strand
CCGATCGAGATCATCGCGCACGCGAACGAGCTGCTCGAGATGGGCGAGACGCTGTCGACGATCCGCAAGAACGGCGTGAAGACCTCCAAGCTCGAGCTCGATGGCAGCCCCGAGAAGGTGGAGACCGTGCTGCGTGCGCAGGAGGCCTACGGCTTCCGAGCCGAAGTATGGAAGTTGCTCGGCATCGATCTCGGCGAGCTCACGGCCGAGAGCGCGGCCGCCAAGGCCCCCGCGCGCAAGCGTCGCAAGACCTGAGCAGGAACTGGACACGCCACCAACGAGGCGCTACATCCGCGGCTCGTCTGGAAGTGCCGTCTCGGAACTATTGGTGCAGTAGCCAAGTGGTTAGGCAACGGTTTGCAAAACCGTTATACGCTGGTTCGAATCCAGTCTGCACCTCCCTGATTTCGCGCGGTTAGCGGCGAACGACAAAGGTCCTTCAGAGGCACGTCTGGGGACCGCCAAAGTCGCACGGCGTGCCCTTGTGCACTACATGTTGCCGCCATGCTTGGGAGCCGTACTGCCATGCGTCGTGGAGCCGTCGCCGGAGCACTCGCCGGCGTCTGGCTCGCGTTCTCGGACTACGGCGCGCTGTGGCTCTGGCTGCCCTCTCCGCGTGATCGGCTCTGGCTGCTGCTGCGCCTGCTGGCCTGCCTGATCCCGGTCGCGGCGCTCGCCGGTGCGCTGGCGAGTTGGCTCGGCGTCGCGCTGTCACGCGCCGTAGAGCGTAGGCCCGCACGCTGGGCAGGGGTGCTGACGGTGCTCGTGAGCGGACCGGCGGTCTGGCTCAGCGTGCAGCTGTGCTCGGGCGGCATGATGTCGCGGCTCTGGGACAGCTACCCCTCGCTGCAACCTGCGCTGTGGGTGGCGCTGCTGATCCTTGCGTTCGCCGCGCTGCTCGCGGGCTTCGTGAGCAGCCAGAGCCTCGCCCACGCGCGCGAGCCTGCACGCACGCGTACTGCACTCGCGCTGCTCTTGGCCTCGGCGCTGCTGGCCAAGGCCAACCAGACCATCCTGCCCAACCTCTACGACTACCTGCACGTGTGCCTCGCGCTGCTCACCTTCGGCACGGCCGCGCTCGGCTTCGGGCTCGGCCTGTTCTGGAGCTGGCGCCTCGCGGGCGTGCGACGTGTGGTGGACAACGGGCGCTTCGCGAGTGCGCTCGCGCTCGTCGCGCTGGCCGTCGGGGCCGCCAACGTCCGCACACTCGACGACAACCTCAACGTACGCGTGGCGCTGTTCGATGCGCGCTCGCCGACGAGTCGTGCGCTGCTGAGCGCATTCGACCCGTGGCTACGCCAGCTGGAGCAACGAAACCAGCCCGCGCACAAGACGTATGCGCCGCGGCCCACGGCATCGCTGCCGGCGATCGCACCCGGCGCGCACGTCGTGCTGATCACGATCGACGCGCTGCGCGCCGATCACCTGGGCAGCTACGGCTACGCGCGTCCGGTGTCGCCGAAGCTCGATGCGTTCGCGCAAGAGGCCGTGCAGTTCGAGCGCGCCTACGCGCAGGCGCCACACTCGAGCTACTCGCTCAGCTCGCTGCACACGTCCGCGTATCTGCACGAGGTCGTCGAGCTCGGCCTACCCTTGCCGGAAGCGACCCTGGCGCGGGCCTTGAGCGCGCACGGCTACCACACCGCGGCCTTCTACACGTCCG
Source organism: Polyangiales bacterium (assembly GCA_036277895.1). Taxonomy (GTDB): domain Bacteria; phylum Myxococcota_A; class Polyangia; order Polyangiales; family DASUME01; genus DASUME01. The sequence continues at coordinate 2,282 of DASUME010000156.1, read as the reverse complement.
GCATCTTCCACACCGAGGGCGAGAAGCTGGCGTCGCTGCGCGACAGCGCGTTCGGCTTCAAGCTGTTCGACCACACCGACCGTGAGTCCGAACAGCAGACCGAGCGCGTGCTGGCCGAGGTCGAGCGCATCAAGCAGCGTGGTGAGCCGCCGAGCCTGCTCTGGGTTCACTACTTCGACGTGCACGAGCCCTACCAGGAGACCACCTTCGGCAGCGGCGAGATGGACCGCTACGACAGCGAGATCCTGCACGTGGACCGCGAGGTCGATCGCCTGATCCGCGAGCTCGATGCGCGGCTGGAGCGCGACGTGGTGATCGCGATCACCGCCGACCACGGCGAGGAGTTCCGCGACCACGGCGGCGTCTACCACGGCTCCACGCTGTACGACGAGCAGGTGCGCGTGCCGCTGATCCTGCGCGCACCGGGCCTCGCACCCGCGCACGTCGCGGCACCCGTGGAGTCGATCGACGTTGCACCCACGTTGCTCTCGATCGTGGGCGCGCCGGTGCCGACGTCGATGCGTGGGCGCGATCTGCGTGCGCCGCCCCCGCCCGCCGTGTACTCGGCCGTGCTCACCAAGCGCATGGCGCTGCGCTGGCCGCACAAGCTGATCGCGGATCTGCGCTTCGGCCTCTACGAGCTGTACGACCTCGCGAGCGATCCCGACGAGCGCAAGAACCTCGCGGGCTCGGACGAGGCGACTCTCTCCGAGCTGCGCGGCATGGTCTACGGCTGGCTCGACGCGATCGACGATCAGCACGGCGACGACCTCGCCTACGAGCGTGCGCTCAACCTCGGACGGCTCGGAGACCGACGCGCGGTCGAACCGCTGAGCGCCTTGCTGCTCGATGCTTCGGCGCTGGCACGACTTCGCGTCGAGGCTGGACAGAACCTGGCCAAGCTCGCGGATCCGTCGTCGGTGCCCGCGCTGCTCGAAGGCCTTCAGACGCAGCCTCCCGAGGTCGCCGCCGAGGCGGCGATCGCGCTCGGTCGGCTGTACGACGAGCGCGCACGCGAGGCGCTGCGCAAGCTGATGCACGTGGAGGATCCGCACCTGCGCGCACGCGCGGCCGTCTCGCTCGGACGCCTGCGCGACCGCGCCGCGGTGCCGGCGTTGATCGACGCACTGTGGGTGGCGCCCACGCAGTACGAGCGCGAGGAGGCGGTGCGCTGGCTGGGTCGACTCGGGGATCCGCGCGCGATCGAGCCGCTGCTCAGCCTGCTCGGCGAGTTCAGCCTGCGCTACTTGCTCGCGGTCGCGCTCGGCCAGGTCGGCGGCATGAGCGGCGACACACGCGCCTACACGGATCTGGTCGGCATGCTGGAGTGGGAGTCGCGCACCAACATCCGCGATGAGGTCGTGCGCGGCCTCGGGCTGATGAAGGACGCGCGCGCCGTGCCCGCGCTGGTGCGGCTGTTCGAGCAGGATGCGGCGCTGAAGAACACGACCGAGTCGCTGGTGCGGCTGCAGGCGCTGGAGCGCGGGGCGATCGGCGGGGTGGACGCCAGCGCCAGGCTGGCCGGCTTCGCGCACTGCGAGGCGGCGCCGTACTTCCAGGACTGGGAGTACCTCGGGCGCACGCAGTGCACGTCGACCTCGGCGCGCGTGCAGCTGAGCCTGCCGCTACCCGTCAGCCATCGCAGCTGGGACTTCGGCGCCCAGCTGGCCCTGCGCGCGCGCAGCACGGAGCCGGTGCAATGCGAGCTCGCCTTGGGCGAGCTGCACACCACGGTCGCGCTCGAAGCGGAGCTTCGCGAGCAACGCGTCGAGCTCGCCGCGAGCCAGCTGTCCGGCACCATCCCGCTCACGCTGCGCTGCCCGGACGAGGCCCACATCACGCTCGACCACGCGCTCGTGATCCCGCGCAGTGAAGCCCACGCCACGCGTTAGAGCGCGCGAAAGCCGCGCAAGACCTTGAGCTGCTCGGGTTCGGGAGCGACCAGCGCCACCGGCACCCCCGCGGGATCGAACGCCACCAGCGAGGGCAGCTCCACGATGCCGCTCGCGTGCGCGCGCGGGATGCGGCGGCCGCAGCGCGCGTGCACGGTGCCCTCTTCGTCGAGCACCACGTGCGGCAAGCTCCGGCAGACGTCCACCAGCGGCAACACGCGCGCGCCGATCGCGGGGCGCAGACTCTGCTCCGCACGCGCGGCACGCAGGTCCTCGAAGTCGACCGACTGCACGAGCTCGAACGCGCCGTTGCGCGTGCGACGCAGCGCCGTCAGGTGAGCCAGCGTGCCCAGCTTGGCCGCCAGGTCACGCGCGAACGAGCGCACGTAG
>DASUME010000155.1:0-6996 GCA_036277895.1 Polyangiales bacterium | reverse complement strand
GCGGGCTGCGCGAGACGCCGGTGCGCAACCCGCCGCGCGTGAGCTCGGTGCTCGGGCGCGAGCGTGAGGAGCGGGACCTGGAGCTGGTGTTCGCGGAGGTGCGTCGCAGCGAGCGCCCGATCGCGCTCACGGTGCGCGGCGACTCCGGCATCGGCAAGTCCACGCTCGTGCGCGGCTTCGGCGACGGCTTGCTGGAGCAGCGTGCGGCGCTGGTGTTCGCGGGCCGCTGCTACGAGCGCGAGCTGGTGCCGTACAAGGCGATCGACGATATCTTCGACGCCATCTCGCAGTGGCTGCGCCACCTGCGCGCGAGCGAAGTGGAGGCGCTGCTGCCGCGTCACGCCGGCGTGCTCGCGCGCGTGTTCCCGGTGTTGGCGCGCGTGAGTGCGATCGCGCGGGCGGAGCGGCCGTCGCCGGACATGGATCCACAGCAGCTGCGCACGGAGCTGTTCAACGCGGCGCGCGAGCTGATCGCGAACATCGCGCGCGAGCACCCACTGCTGCTCGTGATCGACGACCTGCACTGGGCGGACCGCGACTCGCTCGCGCTGCTCTCGGACCTGTGCACGGCCCCTGGCACGCGCGTGATGCTGCTGTGCACCGTGCGCACGAACGTCGGCGCGCCGGACCGCCTGCTCGCGGCCGGGGTCGATGAACGCGCGCTGGCGCTGGGCGCGCTGAGCGCGGCGTCGAGCGAGCAGCTCGCCGAGCAGCTGTTGCGCGGCTCCGAGCTCGAGGGCGTGGACGCGGCCAAGCTGGCGCAGGAGTGCGGCGGGCATCCGCTGTTCCTGCGCGAGCTCGTGCGCCAGCTGGTGAGCCAGGAGGATCGCCCCGAGGTACTCACGCTGGAGAGCATGCTGCGCGGGCGCATCGCGTCGATCAGCGACGACGGAGTGCGCGTGCTGCGTTGTCTCGCGCTGGCAGGCGCACCGCGCGCGGCGCCGGTGATCGGAAAGGTCGCCGCGCTGACACCCGCGCGCTTTTCGGAGGCGCGCGCGGAGCTGCGCTCGGCGGGCTTCCTGCACGCCTCGGGCTACGGCGAGCGCGAGCTGCTCGACGTCTCGCACGATCGCATCCGGCAGGTGGCGCTGCTGGAGCTCGACGCCGAGGAGGCGCGTGCGCTGCATGCGCGGTTGGCGGAGACGCTCGAGCTGACCGACGATCCCGCGGGCGCGGCGGTGCACTTTCGCGATGCCGGCGAGCCCGAGCGCGCGGCGCGCCACCACCTGCGTGCGGCCGAGCGCGCGAGCGCGGCGTTCGCATTCGTGGAGGCGGTCGCGCACTACCAGGCTGCGCTGGAGCTCGGCCTGTTCGAGCTGGCGGAGCGGCAGGCGGTGCGAGTGCAGCTCGCGGACGCGCTGTCCAACGCGGGGCGCGGCCACGCGGCGGCAGCGCTCTACCAGCTGGCGGCGCAGGATGCGCCGGAGTCGTTGGCGCTGGAGCTGAAGCAGCGCGCCGCACGCGAGCTGACGCGCAGCGGGTACCTCGAGGAAGGCCGTGCCGTGGTCGGCGAGGTGCTGGCGAGGGCGAGGCTGGGCTTGGCGCGCGTGCCGCTGCTCGGGCTGGTGCTGCGGCGCATCCAGGTGCGGCTGCGCGGCCTGCGCTACCGCGCGGCGGAAGTGGATGCACGGCGGCTGGAGCGCATCGATCTGTGCTGGTCGTTGTCGAGCGCGCTGGTCATGACCGACCACATCCAGGGCGCGTACCTGCAGGCGCGCGGCTTCTTGATGGCGCTGCGCGCGGGGGATCCGGCGCGGGCGGCGCGCGCGATCGCGGCCGAGGCGGCGTTCTACTCGGGCTTCGGTGCGCGTGCGCAGCCGCGCGTGTACCGCCTGATCGACACCGCCGAGGCGACGGCCTCGAAGCTGGGCGAGCCGCGCCTGATCGCGACGGTGGCGCTGATGGCGGGCATCGCGGCGCACCTCGGCGGCCGCTTCGCCGAGGCCAAGGCGCACCTGGAGCGCGCCGATCAGCTGCTGCGCGAGCGCTGTTCCGGCGTGTGGTGGGAGCTGGACTCGTGCAAGCAGTTCTGGCTGGAGAGCTGCTTCTATCTCGGCGAGCTGACGGCGTTCCCGGAGGCGGTCAGCACCGGCCTGAAGGAGGCCGAGCAGCGTGGTCTGCTGTACGCACTCGCCAACCTGCGCACGGGCTTGCCCAACGCCGGCTGGCTGATCCGCGACGAGCCGGAGCGTGCGGCCGAGGAGAGCGCGCAGGCGCTGTCGCAGTGGTCGCGGCGCGGCTTCCACGTGCAGCACTGGTATCAGCTGGTGAGCGACACCCAGGTCGACCTGTACCGGGGGCGTGGTCAGGCCGCGCACGAGCGGGTGGAGGCGCGCTGGAGGGACCTCTCGCGCTCGCACCTGCGCCGGATCAGCCACACGCAGATCATCGCCACGCACCTGCGCGCGCGAGCGGCGCTGGCGGCGGCCAGCGCGCGCTCGGACCGCGGCAGCCTGCTCGAGCTCGCGCGCAAGCAGGCGCGGCGGCTCGAGCGTGAGAAGGCGCCGTGGTCGACTGCGCTCGCCGCGCTGATCATCACCAGCGCGGACAACCTCGCCGGCAACCCACCTTCGACGACGCGTCTCAGCTACCTGCGCGGCGTGCTGGAGCGCAGTGACCTGCGCATCTACGCGCTCGCGATCGACGGGCTGCAGTCCCCGAACAGCGCGCTCTCGCGGCTCGGTGTGCGAAGTCCGCAAGCCTTCACACGCATGCTGCTGCCTGGGCTGACTTAGTACAGTCTCAGCATCTGCAGACCTGACGCCGCCCGGTGCGCGAGCGACAACTGCCTCCCGCAGTGCCTGACGGGCGACAGCGCGGCCCGCGACACCTGTCTCCAGAACGACTGCGACCAAACGGTGCCACCTTGCGCGGGCTTGCCCACGCCGTTCTGAGTGCAGCTTCACAGCTGGAGCGCTAGCGTTCCGCCATGAAGCTAGGACTCGAGAACAAGACCGCGCTGGTGACCGGCTCGACGGCCGGCATCGGCTTCGCAATCGCCCAGGAGCTGGCCCGGGAGGGCGCGAAGGTGATCGTCAACGGGCGCACCCAGGCGCGCGTCGACGCGGCCGTCGCCAAGCTCGAGGGCAAGGTCGTCGGCTTCGCGGCCGACCTCGGCACCGCCGAAGGCGCAAAGGCGACGCTAACGAAGTTCCCCGACGTCGACATCCTGGTCAACAACCTCGGCATCTTCGAGCCGCGCGCGTTCGTGGACATCCGCGACGACGAGTGGCTGCACATGTTCGAGGTCAACGTGCTGTCCGGGATCCGGCTCGCGCGCGGCTACCTGCCGCGGCTGCGCAAGCAAGGCTGGGGACGGCTGATCTTCATCTCCAGCGAGTCGGCGATCAACGTGCCGGTCGAGATGATCCACTACGGCACGACCAAGACCGCCAACGTGGCGGTCGCGTCCGGCCTCGCGAAGGATCTCGCCGGCACCGGCGTCACCTCCAACTCGATCCTGGTCGGACCCACGGCCTCGGAAGGCGTGGGCACCTTCGTGCAACAGCTGGCGGAGAAGAACGGCGTCTCGCGCGACGAGCAAGAGCAGGAGTTCTTCCGCACCGCGCGCCCGACCTCGCTGATCAAGCGCTTCATCGACCCCGCGGAGGTGGCGGCGCTGGTGGCGTACGTCGCGAGTGACCGCGCCTCGGCCACCACCGGCGCAGCGCTTCGCGTCGACGGCGGCCTACTCTCGAATATCTAGCGGTACTCGTACTTGGCCTGGAACGCGAGCCACAGGAACAGGCCGTGGAACAGCAGGCCGACCATGGACAAGCGCAGCAGCTGGATCAGCGTGCCCAGCGCGAGGCCATAGAGCGAGAGGGACCAGCCGCGGCGCGAGCGCGCGAACATGCCGGGCAGCGCCATGGCCTGCAGCGCGAACAGCACCACGGTGGCGAGCGCGGCCAAAAACGAAGGGTGCCCGAGCAGCGTGGCGACGCCGCTGACGCCGAGCACGAGCAGTACCGCGAGGAAGTGAAACGGCAAGAACAGCAGCATCACCCACGGCGTGTAGCGCGCGTAGTCCGCGCGGAACTTCGGGCCCAGCAGCGGGAGCTTGCCGCGCGCGCCGAGCTGGTCTTCCAACAACAGCTCGACTTGCGGCAGCGCGGTGTACGCCTGGAAAGCATGGGCTGCGGGTCGAAGGGGCTCGTCCATGCGGGGAGCCTGCCTGCGCTTCACCCCGCTGTCACTCGCGATTCAGGGTGAGAGCGACGAGAGTAAGGGTTCGGCCAAAAGCAGCCTGTTTTTGGGCGTGATCTCGCGAGGAATCGTCTGCGTGTGGACGCTATAGCCGCGCTCGCGCAGCTTCGCGGCCCGCGTGACGTCGATCGCCAAAGACGGGTCGAGCCAGCCGCGCAGCCCGCCGTCGTCGCACAGCTCGCTGTCGTGGCAGCACGGCAACACGGCCACCCGCGCACGCGCTTCGATCGCGCGAGCGAGCACGCGGTCGGTCAACGTCCCGCAGGCGTGCGTCGACACCACGAGGTCACCCGCGCAGAGCGAGATCGCATCGATCTCGCTCTCGTGATGGGAGACGTCGATCGGCCACGTCTTGCGCAGCTGCGTGTACAGCTTGTGTGCGCTCGCGGGCAGGCGCGCATCGCAGGCGATGGCCTCGCTGCGCTCCAGCAGCGCGAGCACGAACGCCGTCAGCCCGTGTCCACACGCGAGGTCGACGATGCGCCCCGTCCGGAAGCGGCGCCGTACGCGCTTGGCCACGTGCCACGACTCGTAGAGCTCCTTGCGCGGCAGGCAGTCCGCCTCGCAACACGCGCGCCCTAGCCGATCGAACAGGGTGTCCGAAGGAAAGCGTCCGAGGTCGTGGCGCGACAACACGGAACGCGACGCGTGGTCGAAGTCCATGCCGCGAGCTTACTCGCGGAAGTGCTCCCCCTCTACAACCAGTGTTTACGCCGGAACCAGCGGTAGATCGCGAACGCGATCGCGATGAACGCGATCCAGACGGACGCGTAGCCGTAGCGCCACTTGGTCTCCGGGATGTTCTCGAAGTTCATGCCGTAGACGCCCACGATGAAGCTGAGCGGCATGAAGAAGACCGAGTACATCGCGAGCGTGCGCATCACGTCGTTGGTGTCGTTGGCCGCCAGCGAGAGCTGCACCGCGAGCAGGTTGCGCAGATCTTCGAGCAGGTTGTCGGCGAAGAACAGCAAGCTCTCGATCCGCTCGCGCAGATCCTGGCAGGCCGGCATGTTGCGATCCGAGCGCGGCACGAAGCGCTGGAACGCGTTCTGCGTGTGCCACAGCATGCGCTTGATCACCGTCAGCCGCGCCTGGGTGCGGAAGATCGCGTCCCAGTGCGCGTGATCGCGGCGGTCGGTCAGGATCGCCGCCTCGAACGCGTGCACCTGCATCTCGGCCTGCTCCAGCGGCGGATGGTAGGTCTCCACCGCGGCCAACAACACCTCCAGCATCACGTTCAGCAGGTACACCGGACCCGGGTCGTCGCTGTACTTGCGCAGGATCGGCTTCAAGAACGGCGTGTCACGACGGCGCACCGTGATGAAGAAGCGGTTGCCGAGGAACACCGCCACCTTGGTCGTCAGCGCCGGCACGCTGGTGTCTTCGAGGTGCGAGCGCGCCTCGAACGTGCGCACGATCATGAACGTGGTCTCGCCCGACTGCTCGTGCTTGGGCAGGTGCATGGGCTCCATGCAGTCGGCCACCAGCGTCGGGTGCAGGCGATAGGTCTGTGCGAGCTGCTCCAGCTCCGCCTTGCTCGGCTCGATCGCGTCGAGCCAGATCGGGACGGGCGGCTCACCCTCGCGACGGATCACCTCGATCATGGTCCCCCTGACCGCAGTGTATCCGAGCCCACGCCGCGGCCGCGCCTGCAGGCGCATTTGCGGTGGAGACGCGCTACACCGGGCGCATGTGCACGATCGTCGCCATTCGCGGAGTGCGTAGCGACCTGCCGCTGGTGCTGGCTACCAACCGCGACGAGTTCTTCGAGCGGCCGAGCACCGGCGCGATCCGCCTGCTCGACGCGCCGGTCACCGTCGGCGGCCGCGACCTGATCGCCGGGGGCACCTGGATGGGCGTCACCCAGGACGGCCTGTTCGTGGGCGTCACCAACCATCGCGGCGCGGCGCGCACCAGGCGCTCGCGTGGCGAGCTGGTGCTCGACGCCCTGAGGCTCGGCGACGCCGCACGCATCGCGGACCACGTCGCCCGCATCGACGGCAGCGCCTACAACGAGTTCAACTTGATGTGGGGCGATGCGGGCTCGCTGTACGTCGGCTACGGGCGCGCCGACCGTCGCGAGGTGGAGATCGTGGAGGTCCCCGAAGGCGTGCACGTGCTGCCCAATGCACACCTCGACAGCCCGGACTTCGTCAAGGTCCGGCGCGCCAACGAGCTGCTGGCGCCTGTGCTGCATGCGCCACGCGACGCCTTCGTCGCAGGCGTGCAGGCGATGCTCGGTGACCGCCAGCTGCCGTCGCTGGGTGCGATCGAGGAGCCCGGCGTCGACCCCGAGCTGCTGCGTCAGCTGGGTGCGCTGTGTGTGCGCACGCCGTCGTACGGCACCCGGTCGTCGACCGTGGTGCTGCTGCGCGAGCGCGGCGTCGAGCAGTTCTGGGTCGCGGACGGACCTCCCGATCGAACGCCGTTCGTGGAGGTCTCGCCGCTATTTTCCGCGCAGCACTGAGGTGACCTTGCTGAGCATCGACTGCACCGAGAACGGCTTCTGCAGGAAGTCCAGCTTGCCGTCGATCTTCTCCAGGCTGCGCGTGGCGTCTTCTTCGGTGTAGCCGCTCTGCACGATCACCGGGATGTGCGGGCGCAGCGTGCGCAGCTGCTGCAGCGTTGTGGCCGCATCGAGCCCGGGCATCATCAGATCGAGCACCACCAGATCGACCTCATGGAGGTGACGGCTGAGCACGTCGATCGCCATCTGACCGTCTTCCGCCTCCAGCACCGTCAGACCCGCGCGCTGCATCGCGAGCTTCTCCACGTTGCGCACCATCTTCT
>DASUME010000154.1:0-3214 GCA_036277895.1 Polyangiales bacterium | reverse complement strand
CTTGCCGCGCGTGCCCTCGACCTGCAGGAAGATGCCGTACTGCTCGATGCGCTCGACCGTTCCGTGCACGATCGCGCCGATCTGGATCGAAGGTCCGGTCGCCTGCTGCCCCACTTCGAGGCCCTCGGCTGCGGGCGCGAGCGAGATCTTGCGGGCCGCACGATCGACCTTGCTGACGATCACGTTCAGCTGCTCGCCGACCTTGAGCACCTCGGCCGCGTTGTCGACCTTGCCGCTCAGCTCCGAGACGTGCAGCAAGCCCTCGAGGCCCGGCGCGATGCGCACGAAGCCGCCGAACTCGACCACCCGCGCGATCGTGCCGCGAAGCACGCGCCCCACCGGTGCCTGGGCCGCGACGTCGTCCCACGGGTCACTGGAGAGCGCCTTGAGCGAGAGCGTGAGCTTGGTGGTCTTCTCGCCCCGCTTGTCGGTGCCTTCCTTGATCTCGCGGATCTGCACCTCGACCGTGTCGCCCGCGTTGAGCACGCCCGAAGCGGTGGCGCTGCGGTCGTAAGACAGCTCCTGGTTGGGCAACAGGCCCTCGATGCCGCCGAGGTCGACGAACGCGCCGAACTCGCGGATTGCCGTCACCGTGCCGCGCACCGTCGCGCCAACCACCAGCTTCGCGCGGGTCTCCTCCGCGCGCTCGCGGCCCTGGCGCTCGAGCAGCGCACGGCGCGACACCACGATGCGCTTGCCGCCCTCGCGGAACTCCGTGATCAGGAACTCCAGCGAGCGCCCGACCAGCTCGTTGGCATCCGCGAGGTAGCCCTTGTCCGCCTGCGAGATCGGGCAGAACGCGCGCGCGCCCGCGATCTCGACCTCGAGGCCGCCCTTGTTGACGCCGGAGACCTTGCCCTCGACCGGCAAGCTCGCCTGGAACGCGCGCTCCAGCTCGTCGAGACCCTGCGGGCGGCCCATGGTGCGACCGAGACGGTACTCGTTGGCCTTGGGGTCGGACTCGACCACGACCGCCTCGAGTACGTCGCCCAGCTTCACGCTCAGCTCGCCGTCCGGGCCGCGCAGGTCCTGCGTGTGCATGAACGCGGAGACGCGCTTGCCGCCCTGGTTTTCCAGCTCGACGAAGACGGCGTCCTTCCCGATCTGCACGACCTCACCGCGCACGCGCTCTCCGAGCGCAGGCGGTTTGGCGCGCTTGTCGCGCTGACCCTTGGTTTCCGCTTCGAAAAGCGAGGCGAACGAGCTCGGCTTGTCACTCATGGCAGGGGCGCTCAATTACCGCCCGCCAGCGGCAAGTCAATCGAGTGCCGAGCGGCTCATGGGGGAGGCAGCACGAAGGCGACCTTGGGGGCCGTCGTGCCGTCCGGAAACGCGGCGCCGAGCAGGCCGAAGATCGGGCCGGAGATGCTGACGCCTTCCACGTCGAGCACCACCGGGCACACGAGGCTGCTGCACAGCGGCTTCACGATGCCGCTGATCGGCGAGGGATCGGCCGTGGCCTGATCGGTGCGCAGCGTGAAGACGTGCTCGTGCGAGGGCTCGGGCGGAGCCTCCTCCTCGGCGGCCTCGGGGGCGGCCTTGATGCCGTCGAGCATCTCCGCCTTTTTCTTCTTCTTCTTGTCCTTCTTCTTCGGGTCGGCCGCGGCCACGGGCGCGCCCGCATCCGCAACCGCCTCGGCCGCTCCCGCCTGGCGGAAGCGCAGCGCGAAGCCCGTGCCGCGCACGCGCAGCATCAGATCCAGCTTGCCGCCCTGCGCCTTGGCCATCGGCGAGTAGCCGCAGTCGGCCTTGGGGCCCGCCGCCTGGCAGGAGCTGAGCGCGTCGTCCCAGACCGCCGTCCACTTGTCCCACGACACCAGCTCCGACTCCGTGAAGTCGGCCGCGTCCGGCGACTTGATAAAGTGGAACTGCTTGATGTCGATGTAGCCGACCTGGTTGGTCGAGTTCGGCTTGCGTACCTTGAACGCGACGTCCTTGATGCCGGCCTCGGAGCCCGTGTACATCACGCGCGCGAGCGTCGCGTAGGGCACCGCCGCGTGTACGCTCAGCGCGAGCGACTGCTTGCCGCTCAGCTTCGCCTTCAGCTTCGGGATCTCATAGCCGGACTTCTCGGCCGCGGGGAGCTTGCCGTTCTCGAGCGGGATCACCTGCTCGCCCTCGAGCACGAGCTCGCTGGGCGAGATCTCGATGTGCGCGGGGCCGGCTGGCGCGGGATCGCTGAAGCGGTGCGCGGTGCCGAGCTCGAGCACACCGACGCGCGGCGTGCTGTCCGGCTTTACTTCTTCTTTGTCGCAGCCGGTCAACGCCAGCGCAGCTGTTAGGGCGGCGGCGGACAAGGCAAGGAGGGCGGGGCGTTGCAGCATGGGCGCGGACTATACTCAGCACCCTCGATGCCCCGCCACCCCCGTTTTTCGCAAGTTGCCGACGGCCTGTCGCCGCTCGTGTACACCAGCTTGCTCGGCCTCGCCCGCGACAGCGGCAACGAGGTGTTCGCGCTCAACGTGGGCGACACACACCTCGAGCCCGCATCCGTCGCGAGCGTCAGCGCGCTGGCCGAGGCGCGCTTCCCGGGCATGCATCGCTACGCAGACGTGCGCGGAGAGCCCGCGCTGCTCGATGCGATCGTGCACGACCTGACCACTCGCGGCCGCGCCGTGCCGCGCGAGCGCATCCAGGTCACACCCGGCGGCACCAGCGGGCTCGACCTCGCTTGCCGCACGCTGCTCGAGCCCGGCGACGAGGTGATCCTGCTGGCGCCGTACTGGCCGCTGATCCGCGGCATCCTGTCCGCGTGCGGTGCGGTGGTGCGCGAGCTGCCGTTCTTCGATCGGCTGCGCAGCGTCGACGTGCGCGCCACGTTGGAGTCCGCGCTCACCGAACGCACGGTCGCGATCTACGTCAACAGCCCCAACAACCCAACGGGAGTGGTGCTCGATGACGGCGAGATCGACACACTGGCCTCGTTCGTGGCCGCGAACGATCTGTGGCTGCTGAGCGACGAGGCGTACGAGCGCCTGCATTACACTGCGAACGCGCCGGCTGCCGTGTGGCTGCACCCCTCCCTGCGGGAGCGCGCGCTGGTGATGCACACGCTGTCGAAGTCGTACGGCATCTCGGGCGAGCGCATCGCGTACCTGCACGGGCCCGAACAGGTGATGAGCGCGCTCTCGGGGTTGTCCACGTTCACCAACTACTGCGCGGCGCGGCCGATGCAGATTGCCGCAGCCCAGGTGTTGACCTCTGCGGACGGCGA
>DASUME010000153.1:0-3852 GCA_036277895.1 Polyangiales bacterium | reverse complement strand
AGGCCGTGACGACCTTCTTCTTGTCGACGTTGTACCCCTTCATCGTCTCGACGTTCTGCGCCGCGACGATCTGGAACAGGTACTCGTTGCCGGCACGACGCGCGGGATCACCCGTGCAGGTCTCCTCGGTGCCGAGGATCGCGAAGTCGACGCCCGCGTGCTTGAGCAGCTTGGCGAACGAGCGCGCGACCTTCTTGGCGCGGTCGTCGAACGAGGCCGCGCAGCCGACCCAGTACAGCACCGCCGCGTCGGGCTTGTCGGCCACGAACGGGATGTCGAGCCCGTCGGCCCAGTCTCCGCGGTCGCTCGCCGAGATGTTCCACGGGTTGCCGTTGGTCTCGATGCCGTTGAACGGCTTCTGCAGCTGCGGCGGGAAGTCGTTCTTGATCATCACCTGGTCGCGGCGCATGCCGACGATCTTGTCGACGTACGTGATCATCACCGGGCACTGCTCCTCGCAGGCGCGGCAGCTGGTGCAGGCCCAGATCACGTCCGGGTCGATGATGTTCGGCAGCAGCTCCACGTCTGCGCCGGTGGTCCAGTAGCCGCCCTCGGGTGCGAGCGGCGTGGTGTGAAGGACTTCCTTCTTCACCTCGCCGTCCTCTTCCGAGCTCTGCTTCTTGGCCAGCGGATCCGTAATGCCGGTGTCGCCGTTCAGGCGGCCTTCGCTCGCGTACAGGTGATCGCGCAGCGCGAGCGTGAGGTGCTTGGGCGAGAGCTTCTTGCCCGTGGTGTAGGCGGGACAGTTGTCCGAGCAGCGACCGCACTCCGTACAGGTGTACAGGTCGAGCATGCTCTTCCACGAGAAGTCCGTGATCTTCGCGAAGCCGATCGGCTCCTCGCGCTCGACCTTGCCCTCGATGTCGAGCACGTTCGGCAAGCGACCGACCGGGCCGAGCTGCGTCGCGAAGACGTTCGGCGCCGCGGTGATGACGTGGAAGTGCTTCGAGTACGGGAGCAGGTTGAGGAAGATCAGCGGGAAGGTGGCGTGCCACCAGAAGCCCACGTGGGCGAGCACGTTGAGCGTGCCCTCGTCCATGCCCGCGAACGCCAGCCCGAGCGCCGAGCCGATCGGCTCCGCCGCGTGGAAGTGCACGTCCGTGCCGGCGCGGGCCGCCTCGAGCGCGAGCCACGCACCCGTGTAGACGAAGTCCGCGATCATCATCGTGCCGATGATGCCGAGGATGATCAGGCCCTCGACGCCGAGCGTCATGCGCTGGCTCCTGGCCACCACGCGGTAGTACACGAACACGAGCACGCCGAGCAGCACCAGCGCCGCGAAGATCTCCTTCGTGAAGCTGTAGCCGTCACCCGGGAGCGTGCCGCGCCCCATCACACCCCAGAAGTCGAAGTTCGGATCGAAGCCCCGGAACCAGAGCATCATCGTGTTCTGGCCGAGCACGATGAAGCCGAAGAAGATCGCGACGTGGGCGAGGCCTGCCACGCGGTACTTCTCGTTCTTCGGCATCTTGCGCTGGCCGAGCCAGTACTCGACGAACAGCGTGAGGCGCGCGGGGATCTCGCCGGCACGCTTCAGGTCGAACGAAGGTTCGGAAGCACCGTGCGTGATCAGCGCGAAACGTCGGTAGGCCGACCAGATGAAGATCGACAGTGTCACGGCCAAGATGATGGCCATCGCGATCGGATTCATGGCTCTGCTCCTCCAGCGCGGAGCCCGGTCGACGCGCGCGGATCTTCCGCGCGCTAGCTGAGTTATCGAGCGGGACTCGAGTCTCCGGGGCGAGGGCAGTTATTCAGCTGCGTGTTCGTGAAGTCAAACTGGGTTAACGGCTCAATCCCCGGATGTTCCTCACTTTACTCCGGTCTTGCCAAACGTCGAAATGCGACTGAATTCTCATTTCGGCAGCTTGGCGTCGAAGAACGCGCGCAGCTTGATCAGGTTCTTTGGATCGCGGGAGAAGCTGGGCGCGCGATAGCTCGCTGCAAAGCCTTTGACGTCCTCGAGAAACTCCTCGAGCACGTCCGCGCTACCGAGGATGTCTTGCACCGTACGCCCGCGCGCCGCACCTGTGCGAAGGCCAGTCACGTAGGTGTCGAGTCGCGAATAAGTCTCACCGAGGAACTGCTTTACGACGTCGTTCTCGGCCGCGAGCTGAGCGGCTTCCTTGCCCACGTTCGCGCTCACCGCGACCGCCTGGGCAGCCGCGACGCGGAGCACGAACGCGTCGTCGAGGTAGCCGATGTCGTCGATGCCGTCGGGGATCAGGTCGAGCGACTTGAAGAGGTAGTTCAGCCCGCCCGCGGCGGCTCTGCGCGCGCCGTCGTCGAGCTCGTCGGAGGCGAGCAGGCTCCCGAGCAACTCGGCATCACGGCCCAGTGCGCGCAGCCAGGCACCGAACGCATCGAGGACCTTCTCGTCGCTGTCGCTCATCGTTCCTCGCGGACCTTCCTAGGAGCCGGCGTCACGATTTGTGCTCGCCCCCACTGGCGGGCATCATAGGCGGCTAGATCACGTGATTCAACGCCTCGCTAGTCTCCTGCTGCACCCTTGTTGGCTCCTGCCGTTCGCGCTCGCATGTGGAGCGCGCGCGCCCCGGGACGTTCCGCGCACGCTGCGCGGCGCGACGCTGCGCGGTGCGTTCGTGCCGCCGTCCGCGTACGAGGCCTACGTGCGGGGTGAGCTGCTGCTCGCGGAGGGCCGGCCGGCCGAGGCGGTGGCGCAGCTGGAGCTCGCGACCACCGCTCCGGAAGAAGACCCGTACCTGCTGAGCAGGCTGGCCCACGCGCAGCTGCTCGCGGGCCAGCGTAGAGACGCGGAGCAGACGCTGGAGCGTGCGTACGGGCTCGACCGCTGCCACGAGCAGGTGTGGTTGATGCGCGGGGAGCTGGCCGCGACGCGCGGGGCGGACGACGAGGCACGCGCCGCGTTCGCGAAGGCGAGCTCGTGTGCGCCCGGCTCGGACGAGGGGGTGCTGGCGCTCTCCGCGCTGCTGGCCGATCGCGGGGACCGGGCGGGCAGCCTCGACGTGCTGGTGGACGCGCACGAGCCCGGGCAGCGGGCGCTGACGCGCTCGCTGCGGGACGCGGATCCGCTGCTGTTCACGCACGTCGTGGCCTCGCTCTCGCAGGGCGCGGCGGTGGAGCGTGCGATCGCGCTGGCGCTCGAACGCGGCATGCCGCTGTTGTCGCTGCGGCTGCGCGAGCAGCACCTGGCGCGGTTGTCACCGCAGCTGGAGGCCCGGTTGCTGCGCGCGAACGGGATGCGCACCGAGCTGGCCGCGCTGTTGGCGCAGCACGACGCGAACGATCTCGGCGGGGCGGCGCAGACGGCGGCGTTGGCGCTGGACGCGGGCGCTTACGAGCGTGCGCAGCTGGAGGCGGAGACGGCGTTGGCGGCGGCGCCGTCGGACGCGTTGCGCGCGTTGCATGCGCGGGCGGCGATCGGGCTCGGGGATACGCGCGGGGCGATCGCGGATGCGCGGGGCATCGCGGGGCCGGAGTTGCGGCTTGCGATCATTGGGGAGGCGCTGGCTGGGCTGGGGGCGCCGGCGCTGGGGAGAGAGGTACTGGGGCGCTGAGTGCCGAGGGATCGTTCACGTCGCCGTTCACGACAACGTCAACGGGCCGGATCGCAGAAGCTGGGGGCTCTCAGTACTCGCCGAAGAGTTCGCGGATGCGGGAGTCGAGGGCGACGGCGATCTTGTAGAGCGAGCTGATCGAGGCGCTCGACTCGGCGCGCTCGATCTGGCTGAGCAGCGAGACGGACAGGCCGGTGCGGCGGGCCATCTGCTTCAGGGTCAGGTTGCGGTCCTTGCGGAGGTTGCGGATGGTCTCGCCGATGACGCGGTGAAGGTTCTCCTCCGGGGTGCGGAGCAGGCCCTTCTTGCGCAT
>DASUME010000152.1:0-2092 GCA_036277895.1 Polyangiales bacterium | reverse complement strand
CGGCGAGCTCCTGGACGAGCTGCGCGAGGACGATTTCCTGAGCGCCGGGCTCACGCCGCCGAGCCAGGGCCGCTCGCTCTTGGTGGCCAAGCTCAGCAGCGACGGTGCGCTGCGCTGGAACCGTCTGTACGCGCTCGCCCGTGAGCACCCCGAGTACACACTCGCGTTCGACCCAACAGGCAACTTGTGGGTCCGCTACCTCCAGTACGTCACCGACTACCCCAGTTCCAGCACCGCAACGTTGGTCTTGGCAGCAGACGGCACAGAGCTGCCCGCATGGCCGGCCGAGCCCTTGTCGCCCGGCACGCTGAGCTTCGTCGACAGCGACGTGGTCCACACCTACTACGGCTCCACCTTGCCAGGCCGACCGGATTCCTCCTCGGGCGGCGACTGGACCGCACGTCGCGCAGCGGATGCGAAGACGCGCTGGCGCTTCGCGTCCACCGGGCGCTTCAGCGGGGATGCACGCCGCTCGGTCTCGGTGGGGCCCACCGGTCGAGTTGCCATCGGCACATGGCAGCAGTTCCAGCCCAACCCACGCATCGAAGTCGCGACGCTGGACAACTGAACCGCGGTCGACCGTTTTGCGAAGCACCTTGCCCGGGCTGCAAGCTGGACATCGGGAGCAAACCCTAGCGCTCTTGCGAGCCACGGTCAGCGCGCAGAATAGGGCTCGTAGCGGGACACGCTCTCGTCGGCGTCGAGGGTGCGGCCGATCGCGGGAAACGCGCGCTGCGGGCAGCTGTGGCGTTCGCAGACCTTGCAACCCATGCCGATCGGCGTCGCGGCGGCGGGATCGGTGAGGTTCAGGCCGCGCGCATAGATCAGCCGCGAGGCGTGGCGCAGGTCGCAGCCGAGGCCGATCGCGTGCGTCTTGCTCGGCACGCCGAAGCCGCCCTGCGAGTGGGAGACTGCGCGCGCGATCCACAGGTAGCAGCGCCCGTCCGGCATCTGCGCCACCTGGCGCAGGATGCGCGCGGGCTGGGAGAATGCCTCGTACACGTTCCACAGCGGGCAGGTGCCGCCGACGCGCGAGAAGTGGAAGTCGGTGGCGGACTGGCGCTTGGAGACGTTGCCCGCGCGGTCGACGCGGATGAAGAAGAACGGCACGCCGGGCGCATCGGGGCGCTGCAGCGTGCTCAGGCGATGGCACGCCGTCTCGTAGCTGACCGAGAACTCGCGGCGCAGCTCGTCGATGTCGTAGTGCAGCGCCTCCGCGCGCGCGAGGAACATGCGGTACGGCATCAGCAGCGCACCGGCGAAGTGGTGCGCGAGCCCGATGCGCGCCAGCCGTCGCGCTTCGTCGGTGGAGAGCTCGCTGGCCAGCGAGTCGATCACCGTGCGCGCTTCGAGCAGCCCGACCTGCGTCGCAAGCTGGAACGCGCGCTGGCCCGGCTGCAGGTGCGGCGCGAGCCACAGCGTCCTGGTCGCGGCATCGAAGCGCCGCAGCGGCGTGTTGCGACCCGGTTCGGCCACGGCGAGCGTGATGCCGCGCTCGCGCAGGCGCCGTGTGATGCGCTTGGTCATCTCGCCGGGCACGAGTCCCGCTTCGCCTGCGATCTGCTCTGCCAGCGTGTCGAGCTCGTCGACGTAGTTGTGGCGCTTGTAGAACAGGTCGCGCACTTCCTCATACGGCATCAGCGGCGCGCCGCTCGGCGCCCCACGCTCGCCGATCCGACTCGCCAACGCATCCGCGCGCTCGACCGCCGTGCGATGGCGGCGATGCAGCGCGACCAACGCGCGCGCGATCTGCGGCGTGTCGCTGACCAACCCACGCAGCTCACTCGGCGAAGGCAGCTCATCCGGCGCGCACGACTCGAGCGCCTCACGCACGTCCACCAACAGCCGCGCCTCGTCCTCCTCCGAGAAGAACTGCGCTTCGACCGAAAACGCGCTGGCGATGCGCGCGATCAGCGCGGCCGTGAGCGGGCGCTGGTTGCCCTCGAGCTGGCTGTAGTAGCTGGCGGAGACCTGGAGCTGGTTCGCGACCGAGCTCTGGGTGAGCCCGCGATCTTCACGAAGCCTGCGCAAGCGGGGACCGAGGAACGCCTTCACCCCTGTCTTGTAGCGCGCCGCGGGGCCCACGTCCGCT
>DASUME010000151.1:0-6835 GCA_036277895.1 Polyangiales bacterium | reverse complement strand
CGGGCGCGTTCGTGGTCGTGGGAGAGAGCGTGGACGAGGCGCGCGACAAGCGTGCGTTGCTGGACAGCCTGGTCCACGAGGCGAGCGCGATCGCCTCGTTGTCGATCGCGTTGGGCGCGGACGCCTCGAAATTCGATCCGGATGGCCTGCTGCCCGAGATCCCGCCGACCAACGCGACGCAGAGCTCGCGCGAGCGCGTGGTCCAGCTCGCCAAGCGTGAGCAGCTGACCGTCAAGCAGCTGGCCCAGCGCCTCGGCGGCTACTCCGGGCCCTCGTTCGTCGGCACGCCGAAGACGATCGCGGACGAGATGGAGGTCTGGTTGATGGAGCGCGGGTCGGACGGCTTCAACGTGATGTTCCCGTTCTTGCCCGCGGGCCTCGACGACTTCGTCGACAAGGTAGTCCCAGAGCTGCAGCGCCGCGGCTTGTTCCGCCGCGAGTACGAGGGCCCCACGCTGCGCGACAACCTGGGCCTGCCGCGCCCGGCCAATCGCTTCTTCTGAGCGCGCTCGCATCGCCCGCGCCTTCTGAGCGCAATCGCGGTAGCGTGGCAGCGTGACTGATTCGTACGCCGATGACTACAGCACGTGCTCGAGCACCTTCGCGACCCTGCGCATCTACTCGCAGACCGTGGCGGCCGACGCGATCACGAGCGCCCTCGGCGTGGAGCCCACGCGCACGCTGCGCCCCGGCGAGGGCGGCCGGAACCTGCACGGATGGTTCTTGAGCAGCGAAGGGCGCGTCGAGTCCAAGGACCTGCGGCGGCACCTCGACTGGGTGCTCGATCAGCTCGCCACCGGTCCCAACCCCACCGGGCAAGTCACCGCGCGCATTCCGGGTCGGGTGTGGGCGGACATCTCGTGCCTGTGGATCTCGGCCGTGGGCCACGGCGGCCCCACGCTCTCGCCCAAGCAAATGCAGCGTATGGCGCGGCTCGGCCTGGAGTGCTGGTTCGACGTCTACCTGGGCGCCTCGACGCCCTCGCTACGCGACAAGTGACGGACTAAACCTTGCCGATGAAGTTTCCCGACAAGCGGCGCGTGATGGAGCGCTTGATCGAGCGGTTGACGGCCAGTCAGACGCAGATGGCGGGGCTCGCCGAGAGCGTGCGCAAGGACGCGACGCACGAGGAGGCCAAGCCCGAGAACGACAAGGACACGCGCGCGCTGGAGCAGACCTACCTGGCCCGCGGGCAGGCCATGCGCGCCGAGGCGCTGGCGGAAGAGATCCTGCTCCTGCGCAGCATCGATCTCGGGCCGCTGCCCGCGAGCTCGCCGATCATCGCAGGGGCGTTCATCACGCTCGCCGATGACGATGGCGCGCGTTGCCTGTTCTTCGCGCCCCACGGCGGCGGCTACGAGTTCGAGGTGGACGGCGTGAACGTCACGGTGGTCACGCCCGTGTCGGCGCTCGGCCGCGCGCTGCTCGGCCGCCTGGTGGGCGACGAGATCGAGCTGCGCGTGCGCAACCAACAGCGCTTCTACGAGATCGAAGCCGTGGGTTAAGCAGGTGCGGCGGCGGGCGGATTCGGCGCTGCCGCCGACACCACCGTCGCTTCGATCAGGCGCGCCGAGGTGCTCGCGACGGTGAAGATCTTCGCCGCCGTCTCGGCCGCGTTGGGCGTCTTGAAGTCGTTCACGTACCACCACTCCGCCTGCAGCCGCGTGGCGTCGACGTCGATCAGCACGTAGCCCTTCTTGGTGAACTCGGCGTACTTCAGATGCGGGTTCGGCCTGGCGATCAGCCCAGGTGCAGCCGTGGCCAGCGGGTTGCCTTCTAGCGCTTGAGACGTCACGGACGGCCCCACCAGCTCGACGGCGACCGCGTTCTTGCCCGTGGCCGGGTCGTACACGTTGGGGTCGAACGGGTTCTTGCTGATCTCGAGCGCCCACGACGAGTGGATGTCGCCGGTCAAGAACACCGTGTTCTGCACGCCGTTGTTCGCGATGTAGTTGAGCACGCGGTCGCGGTCGTACTGGTAGCCGTCCCAGAAGTCGGAGAACAGGATGTAGGCGGGGTCGCGCTGGTCGAGCGGTGCACGCCCTTGGGTGAACATCACCTGGTTGCCGATCAGGCGCCACTTCGCGCCGCGCGTCTTGGAGGCTCCGAGCTGCTGCTCGATCCAGCCTTCCTGCTCATCGCCCACGATGTGTCGTGCGGGATTGGTCCAGTCCGCGGGCTCGCCCACGTTCGTGCCGTCGAACGCGCCCATGTCGTTGCCGGCCTGCGGCGTGCGCGCCCACATGCGCGTGTCGAGCATGATCAGGTCGAACAGATCCGCGAACGGGAAGCTGCGGTAGATCTTGGCCACCGGGTCGCCCGCCGCGGCGCGGATCGGCAGCCACTCCAGGAACGCCTGCGAGCCGGCGCGCTTGCGATCGACCCATGAACCCTCGCTGCCGTCGATCGAGTGGTTCTCGGCGCCGTCGGTGTTCGCGTTGTTGGCGAACTCGTGATCGTCCCAGACGATGATCAGCGGGTGCTGGCGATGCACCTCCAGCAAGTCCGGATCGGTGCGGTATTGGGCATAGCGGCCGCGGTAATCGGCGAGCGTGACGGCTTCCTTGGCCGGCAAGTGCGCGCGCGCGGGCAGCATCGGGTCGGCGTAGGTGCCGGCCGCGTACTCGTAGATGTAGTCGCCCACGTGCACCCAGACGTCGAGGTCGAGGCGGTTGGCGATCGCGCGGTAGGCGTTGAAGTAGCCGTTCTGGAAGTTCGCGCAGGACGTGAACGCGAGCCGCGCGCGCGCGGCGCTCGTCGGCAAGGTACGCGTGCGTCCGATCGGCGAGCGGCCCGCGCCGCTCACGAAGAACGCGTAGTAGTAGGTGGTGCCGGCCGCCAGCCCGGCGACGTCTACCTTGACCGTGAAGTCGCTGGTCGCGGACGACTGGGTGACGCCGCGCTGCAGCTCGTCGCTCAGCGCCGGGTCCTTGGCGATCACCCACTCGATCATCGCGGGCTGGCCGTCGGCCGAGACCGCGCGCGTCCACAAGATCACCTTGTCCGCGAGCGGATCGCCGCTCGCCACGCCGTGCGTGAAGCGCGCCGTGTCCAGCGCGAGCTCGCCGACGCTGCTGTTCGAGGCCTCGTCGTCCGAGCAGCCCAGGAGCTGCGCCGCGGCCGCCGTGCCCAGTGTTCCTACGATGAAATCGCGTCTGCCAACACTCATCGACCACCCCTCAGGCCATCCGTTGTACGCGCAAAGCGGCTCTGCTGTCGAACTCGCTGGCAGCCCCGCGGTGCATACGTACGCTCGACCGATGTCCGGAGATGATCTGCCTCAACAGTGGTTGGGCGCAACGCTCGGCCCGCGCCAACTCACGCTTTGCCCCGAGCTGCGGTTATGGCTGCTCAGCGACGACGTCGATCTTCACCAGCGCGTCGCCGAAGTGTTCGCGATCGACACCGCGCCGTACTGGGCCTTCTGCTGGGGCAGCGGCCAGGCCCTCGCCCGCTACATCCTGGACCACCCCGAGCTCGTGCGTGGGCGTGTGGTCGCGGACTTCGGCGCCGGCTGTGGCGTGCAGGCGATCGCCGCCCTCAAGGCCGGGGCCGCGGCCGCCGTCGCCGTGGACATCGATGCGCACGCGCTGGAGGCCTGCCGCCGCAATGCGGTCCTGAACCAGGTCGCACTCCAGGTTTCACGAGACATGCCGGCCGACTACGATGTCCTGCTCGCCAGCGACGTGCTCTACGAGGTGGGCAACCGGCAATTGATCGAGGAGCAGCTCGCGCGAGGGCGTACGGTGCTGGTTAGCGATCCGCTCCGCTTCGGCAATCCGCGGCTCTCGCTGGAGCCCTGCCACGCGTACGAGGTGCGCACGATGCCTGACGTCGATTACCCGGTGCACAGCGCCGTGATCTACCATTTCAGCCCGTGATCGCCCCCCTCTCCGATCCGTGGTGGCACGCGCTGTTGACGGCGCTCGTGCTCTCGTGCGCGGTGGTCGCGTCGTCGCACGTGGTGCTGCACAAGCGCGACGTGCGCTCCGCGATCGGCTGGGTGGGGTTGATCTGGCTGGTGCCGTGGCTGGGCGCGCTGCTCTACCTGTTGCTCGGCATCAACCGCATTCAACGGCGAGCGATCATGCTGCGCCGCGAGCCGGGCAAGCGTAGCGAGCCGCCGCTGGCGCTGCCGCAACAGGGCGAGCAGGAGCGCATCGAGGTCAGCTGTCTGCACCTCGAAGACCTGACGGTCGCGATCGGCAACGTCACCAAAAAACGCCTGACCTCCGGCAATCGCTTCGTGCCGCTGATCAACGGCGACGCTGCGTATCCAGCGATGTTGGCCGCGATCGACCGCGCCGAGCACTCGATCGCGATGTCGACGTACATCTTCGAGACCACCGGAGTGGGCGCCAAGTTCGTCGATGCGCTGGTGCGTGCACACGAGCGCGGCGTGCAGGTGCGGGTGTTGATCGACGACATCGGCGTGCGGTATGCGAGGCCGCGCGCCGACCGCGTGTTGCGCAAGCGCCACGTGCCCACGGCGCTGTTCATGCCCGCGCGCTCGCTGCTGCGCGCGCCTTACTTCAACCTGCGCAACCACCGGAAGATCCTGATCGTGGACGGTAAGGTCGGCTTCACCGGTGGCATGAACATCCGCGAGAGCCACGTGATCGCAGACCCGCACGGACAGCCCACCCGCGATCTCCACTTTCAGGTCGGAGGTCCAGTGGTGGCGCACCTGGCCGAGGTGTTCGCGTCCGACTGGGACTTCACGACCCGCGAAAAGCTGACTGGACAGCTATGGTTTCCTGAGCTCGCACCCACCGGCAGCACGTTGGCGCGCGGCATCGCGGACGGACCCGACGAGGCGTTCGAGCGCGTCTCCTGGACCTTGCAAGCCGCACTCGCGTGCGCCCACCGCAGCGTCACCATCATGACGCCTTACTTCCTGCCCGATCCGGTCATCCACAGCGCCTTGAGCACGGCGGCGCTGCGCGGCGTGGAGGTCAACGTCGTCCTGCCAGGCGATAACAATCTACGCCTGGTGCAGTGGGCCATGTGGCGACAGCTGGAAGAAGTCCTGCGTCATGGGGTACGCGTCTGGCTCACACCCCCACCGTTCGATCATACCAAGTTGATGCTGGTGGACTCCGAGTGGGTGCTGCTCGGCTCGGCCAACTGGGACACGCGGAGCTTACGCTTGAACTTCGAGCTCGACCTGGAGTGCTATGACCAGGATCTATGTGCGTCGCTGACCGCCCACGTCAGCTCGCGGCTCTCCCTCGCCCGCGAGCTGACCTTCCACGAGCTGCGCAGCCGCCCGCTGGCGTGGCGCGTGCGGGACGGCTTCGCGCGCCTGTTGATGCCTTACCTCTAGAGAGCGTGCTGGATGATTGATCGGGTGGATGGACGTCGGCTCGGTGCGACCCTGGCCGCGCTGGCGGCGACGTTGGGTGTGCACCTCTGGCAGCTCGGCTCCGCGCGCCTGCGCGACTTCGCGCCGGGCTTTGCGTACGACGCGTGCGTGCTGCTCGGCATGTTCTGCGTGTTCGAGGCGCTCGACTGGGCGCTGCGGCGCAAGACGAAGCTCGGTTGGCTGTACTATCCGTGGCTGCTGTTCGCGTGGGGGCTGATCAGCGCGCACGGCTGGTTCTTCGACGCCGCGATCGAACGTAGACTGACGCCGCTCGACTTCACCGGCGCCGGCATCCGCTACTTCTTCGAGAGCTTCCTGCCCGCGTCCGGGCTGTATGCGATGTTGGCCGGCGTGCTGGGGATCGCGCTCGGTGCGGTGGGTGGCGGCTTCTCGCTGCGCACGCTGCCGCGCCTTCCGGTGGTGTACGTGCTGGCATTCGTGGTCGCCACGGGTGCGCTCGCACTGGTACGCGTGCGTAAGATCCCGTCGCCGCTGTTCGATGCCACGTTCGAGCTGTGGGAGCTCGCGAGCCGCCCGCGGCTGAGCCCGCGTACGCCGGCCTCGGACCAACTCGCGGTGGCGCTGCTCGACAAGAGCGCCCGTACGCACACGCTGGAGCCCACCCGCTACGACAAAGTGATCGTGCTGGTCATGGAGACGATGACCAGCGAGAAGCTCGAGCTGGAGCGCACCCAGCTGCCGGAAGATGCGTTCCTGCGGGTGGGCGCGCCCGAGCAGTACACCAGCTACTACCCCAACAACCAGGACAGCCGCACCGGCATGCTCGACATGCTGTTCTCGCGGCTGATCCCGTACGAGGCCTACAGCGACGAGGGCTACAACGGCTATCGCCACCTGGCCGACGTTCCGTCGCTGGTCGATCGCATGAAGTCGCTCTCGTACTCGACCGCCTTCGCGGTGGCGCAGACCGACCTCGAGGACGTGGTGGGGGAGCTCGGCTGGGACAGCACGCTGCACCTCAGCGAGGGCGAGATCGTGCGGGCGCGCGCGGCGGGCCTGCTGTGCTTTGCGCCGGACGAGTGGGAGCGCAGCTGCGAAGACGTGACCATGTTGCCGCCGGTGCTCGACTTCGTCACCACGCACGAGCGTGCGTTCGTGTACCAGGAGTTCATCTGGGGGCACGCCGCCGAGTACAACCAGGTCTCGGGCAAGACCAACGCCGCGTACTACTCGGCGTACGTCGAGGCGCTGCAGCGGTCGCTGGCCGAGAAGGGCCTGCTGGAGCAGACGCTGATCGTGCTCACCAGCGATCACGGCTTCCGCGATCGCAGCATGCAGGACCGGCCCTCGGTGTACCGCATCCCGCTCTGGTTCTCGGCGCCGGATCTCCCGCAGCTGCGCGACGCGCGCCTGCTCTCGCACACCGACTTCGGCATGCTGTTGTTCGAGCACCTCACGCCGAGCGCGCCGCGGGCAGACGACAACGAGCTGGTGATGATCGTCGGGCCC
>DASUME010000150.1:0-11738 GCA_036277895.1 Polyangiales bacterium | reverse complement strand
CCGGCAGAGCCGTCTGGGTCCCACCCCTCCGCGAGGTTCGCTTCGCTCACGCTCTGTGCTCGCTGATGCAGCGTTCCACTGCTTCGGTGCGCGCCTCGTCCATGGCCAGAAACTCCAGGCCTGCTTCGAAGCGGGCATCTTGGCCGGTCAGCTCGCGCACCCAGGCCACGCGCACGTCGACCGTGAGCGAGTCGCCCTCGGGCAAGAACAGCTCGATCTCCAGCCGCGTGCCGATCGCGAGCGCGTCGTCCGTGTAGACGCGGATGCCGCCCCGGCTCACGTCTTGTGCCACCTGCCGCGGCCCGAGCAGCCGCGCCGGCCGATAGAAGACCGGCACGTTGAGGCGCGGGAAGCGCCTTCGATCATCGGCCACCATTGGAGGAGTTATAGCCTCAGGACCAGTCCGGTGGGTGACGCAGCAGCGCTTCTATCGATGCAGCGTCCACCGGCGGCGAGAACAGGAAGCCCTGGCCCTCCCCGCAGCCGAGCTCGACCAGCCGCTCGAGCTGTCCGCGCGTCTCGATGCCCTCGGCGACCACGGACAGCCCGAGCGTGTTGGCGAGGCTGAGGATCGTGCGCACGATCTCGCTGCGGCCGCTCTCGGGGTCGGTCAGGTCGCGCACGAACGAGATGTCGATCTTCAGGCTGTCGACGCGGAACTTGTGCAGATAGCTCAGCGACGAGTAGCCGGTGCCGAAGTCGTCCATGCACACCTTGATGCCGCGGCTGCGCAGGGCAGCGAGCAGGCGCTGGCCCTTCTCGGACTCCTCCATGATCACCGACTCGGTGATCTCGACCGTGAGTAGGTTCGCCGGCAGCTGGCTCACCGCCAGCGCCTGGTCGACGCGATCGAGCAGCGCCGGGTCCTGCTGCATCTGGCGGACCGACATGTTGACGTGCATGGAGAGCGGGCCCGCGTGCGGAAACAGCGTCTGCAGGCGGCGCGCTTCCTTGGCCGCTTCAGTCAGCACCCAGGCGCCGATCTCGGCGATCAGGCCGGTCTCTTCCGCGAGCGGGATGAAGCGGATCGGTGCCACGTAGCCGAGCGACGGATGACGCCAGCGCGCGAGCGCCTCGAAGCCGATCACCTTGCGCGAGCGCAACTCGATGATCGGCTGGTAGTAGACCATCAGCTCACCACGCTCGATCGCCGAGCGCAGCGCGTTCTCCAGGTGCAGCCGCTCCACCACCCGATCGTGCATGCGCGCATCGAAGCTGATCAGCTGGCCGGAGCCGCGCGACTTGGCCTCGTACATTGCGGTGTCGGCGTCGCGTAGCAGATCGTGCGGCTCGTCGACGCTGCCGTCCCCGACCGCGATGCCGATGCTCGCGCTGGCGGTGACGTCGTGGCCGCTGAGCGGCAGCGGCACTGCGAGCGCACGCTGGATGCGCTCGGCGACGCTGCGCGCATCTTCCAGGCCATTCACGTCTTCGAGCAGCAGCATGAACTCGTCGCCACCGAGCCGCGCGACGGTGTCGCCCGGGCGTAGGCAGCTCTCCAGGCGCTGGCCGACCGAGACCAACAGCTCGTCGCCGGCGACGTGGCCGAGGCTGTCGTTGACGACCTTGAAGCGATCGAGATCGAGCAACACGATCGCGAAGCGGTGGGCCGCGTTGCGGCGTGCGCGGGCGAGCGCGTGGCCGAGCCGATCCATGAACAGCGCGCGGTTGGGCAGGCCGGTGAGCGGATCGTGAAAGGCGTGGTGCCGCAGCTGATCTTCCGAGCGCTTGCGGTCCTGGATGTCGCTCAGCCAGCCCGCGATGCGCGTCGCTTGCCCCTCGGCGATGTCGAGGGATGCGCGCGCGAGCACCCAGCGCCAGGAGCCATCCTTGCGGCGCACACGGTGCTCGCAGGCAACGCGTGCGTCTTGCCCCGCGAAGGCGGCGCGCAGGTTCGGCAGATCTTCCGGGTGCACGCGCGCGAACCACTCGTCCGGCGTGTCGCCGAGCGTCTCGTAGCCGAGCAGCGCGGCGAACGAGGGCGAGAAGTAGCAGTGCTGCGTGCGCAAGTCCCAGTCGAACAGGCCGTCGCCGGAGCCGTGGGCGGCCAGCTCGTAGCGCTCGCTGGTCTGCGCGATGCGCGCGCTGTCAAGGCGCGAGCGCTTGCCGGTGCGCGCCAGCCCGAGCGCGGCCAGCGGCAGGGGCAGCGCGAACGCCAGCCACGGGAGCGCCGGATCTTCGGCACCGCGCCGGGCGAAGCCGATGCCGAGCGCGAGCAGCGTCGCCAAGCACGCGAGGACCAGCAGGGCACGAACAGATGCCATTCGACCCGCGATGATATCCGAATGCGCTACATGGAGCCTCGATATGAACAAGCGCCTCGAGAAGGCCGACAAGATCCGACTGCAGCTGGCCGAGCTCTATCCCGCGCCGCCGGTGCCGCTCGATCATGCCGATGCGTTCCAGCTG
The DNA here is from genome assembly GCA_036277895.1 of Polyangiales bacterium. GTDB lineage: Bacteria > Myxococcota_A > Polyangia > Polyangiales > DASUME01 > DASUME01. Next base: position 9,329 of record DASUME010000150.1, on the reverse strand, counting down.
CTGGTGGCGGTCATGCTTTCGGCGCAGACCACGGACGCACGCGTGAACATGGTCACACCGGCGCTGTTCGCGAAGGCGCCGGACGCCAGGCGCATGGCAGAGCTGCCGGTCGAGGAGATCCTCGGCTTCATCCGTACGTGTGGGCTGGCGCCCACGAAGGCGCGCAACCTCTCCGCCCTGGCGCAGATGTTGGTCGAGCGCCACGGCGGCACGGTACCCCAGGACTTCGACGCGCTGGAGGCGCTGGCGGGCGTGGGCCACAAGACGGCCAGCGTGGTGATGGCGCAAGCGTTCGGCGTGCCCGCGTTCCCGGTCGACACACACATCCACCGGCTGGCCGCGCGCTGGGGGCTCTCGGACGGCTCGAACGTGGTGAAGACCGAGCTTGATCTCAAGCGGGTCTTCCCGCGCGAACACTGGAACGCGCTGCACCTGCAGATCATCTATTTCGGACGCGAGCACTGTCCGGCCCTGCGTCACGAGCCCGCGCAGTGCCCGATCTGCAGCTGGGCCGGGGTCAAACGACGCAAGCTTGCGGCAGCCCCGCGAGGTGCGATAACGACCGGCTCAACGCGTCGCGCGAGCAAGCGCGGCACTGGACGGGAGTAGACATGGGCACACTGCGTGAACTGGCCAGCGATCCGACCAAGCGTGAAGGTCTCCTGCAAGATGCACTGAAGGCCGTCGACGCCGAGGTGAGCGACAAGGGCGGTATCTCCGGCATGGCGATCAAGGCTGCGTACATGATGGCCAAGGGCGTGGCGCCCGGCATCCTGTACAAGGCGATCAACGCGATGGCCGACGAGTTCCTCGACGCGCTGCAGCCTTTCTACGATCAGAGCAAGGCCAAGGGCGTCGCGCTGCGGGCGTACCTCGACCCCACGGACAAGAAGCTCGAGGCCTCCAACGCGTTGCTCGCGATCACGGACGCGCGCGCGAACCAGGAGCAGGGCGGCGCGCTGAAGAAGGGCTACGAGAAGCTGCGGCCCACCGCGCAGAAGCACGTCGAGCAAGCGATCCCGCGCCTGGCCGACATGATCTCCAAGTTCGCGGGCTGAGCGCCCCGCGCGTCAGGCCGACCAGCCGAGCGTGTAGCAGAGCAGAGGGTTGTGCATCCACGGCCGCTCCTCGATCTGCACGCGCGTGGCACGGGCTCCCGCCTGCTCGGCCAGCTCGCGCGTGTAGCCGATGAAGGCGTGGCCATGGCACGCGCTCATGTCCGGATAGGACGCGAGCCGCACGCGCACGCCATGCTCGCCCTCGCGCGCGGGAAGCGGCGACACGTTCACCTCGCCGAAGTTGTACTGCGAGCGCCAGCGCTCGGGCACGCGCGCGAGCGTCTCCAGCGGATCGTCGACCACCACCAGCGGCAGCTGCGCGATCAGCTCGCGCGCGTAGACGCGGCCCATGTTGTGCGCCGCTGCCTCGCTGCCGTCGTACACGAAGCGGTGGGTCAGCTGCAGCAGGCTGTCGAAGACCGCGATCGCGTACCAGGTCGTCGGCGCGACCTTGCGTTCGATCAGGTCCTGCTCCCAGCTGCCCAGCTCGGGCAGCGGGCGCAGGCGGCGCTGGTTGCGCAGGGTGCGCAGCACGCTCGCCAGCGGAGTACCTCGGACCAAACGCTCCTTCATCGCCTCATTGATCTATCACGCCATCAGCCGCTGTGTCGGTGCGGCTGCAGTGCGGCCACCACACGATCGAGCTCGTCCTCGAGATCGTCGAGCAGGCGCTCGCAGCGCGTGAGCTCGCCGGCGTAGCCGTGCGTCTCCAGCTGCTTGCACACGTTGACCATGCGCCGCGCGCCGAAGTAGGCGGCCTGCGACTTGAGCTTGTGCGCGGCGCGCGCGACCGACTGCGAATCGCCGTCGGCATAGGCGGCGCGCGCGGTGCCGTAGATGTCCGGCGACAAGGTCAGGAACAGCTCGATGATGTCGTGCACGAAGGTGCGCGCGTTGTCGTTGGTGGCGGTGTCGCCGAGGCGCACCAGCTCGCTCAGGTCGATCGGTGACTCCACCGACGGCGAGCGAACGGGGACGCGCGGGCGCGGTTCACTGGCGGACATTTCCGCCAGCATAAGGGGTGTCCAGCGCAGCTGCGTCTATTTTGACGGCTGTAGGGTGCTGCCCGACTAGCTCGACGGGCCCGCGTGCGCCGGCACGGCCGGCCCGAGCTGGATGCGCTGCTCGGCGAGACCGTAGGCCTTGGGCGTCAGCTCGAGCACGGTGTGCAACGGGATGCTGAGGTGTGGGATCTGATCCGGCTCGTGGCCCATCAGGTAGCCATAGATCGAGCGCAACACCGCCTGGTGGCTGATGATCATGACCGGCTTCTTCTGGCGCTCCAACTCGAGGATCACGGGCTCGGCGCGCTGGATGACGTCCATGTAGCTCTCGCCCTGGGGATAGCGGTAGCCCGTCTTGTCGCGCGAGCGCGCGCGCCACTCCTCCGGGTAGCGGTCCTTAATCTCCGCGTAGGTGAGGCCGTCGCAGATGCCCGCCTCGATCTCGTTGAGCGCGCGCCACTGCAGGGTCTGCCGCCCCAGGATCGAGGCGGTCTCGTGAGTGCGCACGAGTGTGCTGGTCCACACCTCTGGCGGGCCCTGCGGCGCGATCACTTCGTCGTAGAAGCGCTTCAGGTTCTGCGCGTAGCGCCGCCCCCACTCGGACAGGCTCGAGTTTCCGCCGATGCGACCGTCGACGTTGTACTCGGTCTGGCCGTGGCGGGTGAGCCAGATCGGGCGCGGCACGTTGTGCAGGTTGACCAGGAACGAGACCAGGCGCGAGCCGAGGTAGCCGTGGATCAGGTTGACGTTCACCTGCCGGCCGACGTCGATCAGCTTGATGTAGCTGCCCTCTTGCTCGTCGACCGGCTCGTAGGCGCGCGCGTAGTGCGCGATGCGGGCGCGGAAGTCCGCCACCGCAACGTCCGGGTCGATGCCCACGTAGTCCGGCGAGTCGAGCTTGGTGTTGCGTACGTTGACCTCGACGATCGCCTCGTCGCAGATCGACTCGATGAAGATCACGCGCGCGTTGGCGCGCTCGCAGTGCTCCTGGATCAGCCTGCGGCGCTCGCGCGTGCTGTTGGTGGCGTCGTAGATGGCGACCTCGCCGCCCTCGCCGAACCAGCGCAGCATGTCGTCGAGCGCCATCAAGGCCATGTCCGTGCGCTGGCGGACGCCGTCCGGGTTGGCGGGGTCGAAGAAGCCGTGCGCCTGCAGGCTGCCGATGTGCTCGCGCCGGTAGTTGCCGACGTTGAACAGCTGCGTCTTGTGTCCGAGCCAGGACAGGTAGCGCATGATCTTGCGCGCGACGTACGTCTTCCCGCGGGCGGGCAGGCCCACCATGACGATCGCGTGGGTGGGGTTGTCCCCGTGCAGGACGGCCATATCGCGGAACTATAGCCCGGTGTGCTGCAGCTCCAACCGCGAGAGCTGCTCGACCACCAGCTCGCCCATGCTCTCGCAGCTGGAGAACGCGCTCGAGCCGTAGTGTTCGCTCAGCTCCTGACCGAGCTGCTTCACGTTCTCTTTCGGCGCGATTTCGTCACGCGCCATCACGCTCAAGATGTCGTCCAGGCGGTCGTAGGCGGACTTGACGCGGCGCCGGATCAGCGAGCGCTCCTCGATCTGATACTGGCGCACGGTCTCGCGCGACATGCACTTGACGCCGAGGAAGATGATCGGGTTGTTCTGCTTGAAGTACTGCGGCAGGTAGACCTGGCGCTTGGGCTCGTAGCTCTGCTGGTCGAAGTCGATCGCGCGGATGCGGTACGAGGTCTCCTCGAAGTCGGGGGTAATGTCGATCACGAAGTTGGCCGAGTGCATGTCGCCGAGCAGGCGCACGAAGCAGCGTTCGTTGAACTTCACGAACTCCTTGGCAAGGCGCACCTCGTCGAGGTGGCGGTCGCTCAGGTAGCTCTTGATGAACATGTTGCCGGGGATGCCGGCGATGTGTTCCTCGACCAGCGTGTCGCGGTCGTACAGGAAGCTGATGTTGTTGGGCGAGAGGATCTGCTCGAGCTCCAGCCCGTACAATCGCGAGGCGTCCGCGCGCTTGACGTAGAAGTAGTCGAAGTTGTCGTTGAGCGTGTTGAGGATGCGGACGCGGAACGGCTGCGTGTTGCCGTAGGTGCACAGGTCGATGCGGTCGACGATCAGGTGCTCGAAGACCTCGGTGTCGCCGCTGCCCTTCATCTGCGCGTAGATCTGCAGCAGGCCCTCGCGCACCTCGCCGTGCTCTTGGGCGGAGTAGAGCACGCTGACCCAGAGCGTATCGCGGCCGGCCTTGTCGTAGAGTGGGATCGCCTGCTCGTAGCGGAGCAAGTGGTCGTAGCGGACCGGCAGCCGGATGCCGCGATCGTACTTGGCCAGGTACTCGGCGAAGGTCTCGCCGACCGGGTAGATGCGTTTCTTGCGCGAGATGAGGTGCGGCATCGGCGGCGTGTCGAGGGTAGCGCGCGCGCGTTATGGCCGCGACTTGGTGCGTAACTGATTTGAAATCATCAATTGAACGTAACGTTTGAGCAGGGCTGTCGGGAACGCCCAGACAGGCGCGTGGGAGTTCGCACGCGCGGGGCTCGAACCAACATCGCGCGAAAACGGCGCGGAAATGTCGAAAATACCGCGACGACCAAATACCGAGGGGCTAGCGAAAATTCTGGCGCCTCCGGGGTGGGTCGGTAGGGTGCATCACACCTGAGCGGGTCGGGTGCTGCGCGCGTCGCACGGTCACTCATTCGTCACAATCAAATCAAAATGTAAGCGCGTCGACGCGCGCGCTCGGGCACCGGTCCGTCTTCCTTATCGAGAAGGAGAGCACATGGGCGACAACCAAGAGCGCGGGCAGCCGCCTCCCTTTGGACAGGCCAACACGCGGCGTAGCTTCCTCGGCCAGCTCGGCATGGCTGGCGGCGCGGCGGTCATGTACGAGTCGATGCAGGCGCTCGGCCTGTTCCGCTCGGTCAGCCAGGCGCGTGCGGACGACGGCCTCGGCGAACCCGTGATCGGCAAGACCAGCGAGGTGCTGGTGCTCGGCGGCGGCATCGCGGGCCTGACCGCCGCCTACGAGCTGCTCTTGCGCGGCTACAAGGTCACGCTGCTGGAGGCGCGCAAGCGACCCGGCGGTCGCAACTGGACCGCGCGCTACGGCACCACCGAGACCGAGATCGGCGGCGTGGCGGAGACCAACTACTTCGCGCGCGGCCAGTACATGAACTGTGGCCCCGCGCGCCTGCCGCAGGGGCACATCACGATCGACTACTGCCGCAAGTTCGGCGTCGACCTGCAGGTGTTCACCAACCAGAACGCCGACGGCTACTACTTCAACGAGAACACCGCGACCACGAACTACGGTCCGCTCGCGAGCACCAAGATCCGGCATCGCACCGCCAAGGCCGACTACTACGGCTACGTCTCGGAGCTGCTCGCAAAGGTGGTCGATCAGGGTGCTCTCGACGCCGAGCTCACGGCCGCGGATCAGGAGCGCCTGATCCAGTTTTTGCGCAGCTTCGGCAGCCTCACCTCGGCGAACGAGTACGAGGGCAGCTCGCGGCGCGGCTACTCGACCGTGCCGGGTGCGGGCAACCAGCCCGGCGTGCCGCTCGGCCCACCCCCGAGCGTGTCGGACGTGCTGGCGAGCCGCGTGGGGCTGAACTTCTCGTTCGAGTTCGGCTGGGACCAGGCGATGCTGATGTTCCAGCCGATCGGCGGCATGGATCAGATCGCGTACGCGTTCGAGCGCGAGGTTCGCAAGCTGGGCGGTAAGATCATCTACGGCGCCGAGGTCACCGAGATCAACAACACCGCGAGCGGCGTGACGGTGGCCGCGACGCTCGACGGCAAGTGGGAGTGGTCGTTCAAGGCGCCACACGCGATCTGCTGCATCCCGCCGCAGGTGCTGCTGCAGGTGACGAACAACTTCGCGCCCACGGTGCTCGACGCGCTCGCGGAGCCGATCCCGCAGGACGTCGGCAAGGTGGGCCTGCAGTACAAGCGCCGCTTCTGGGAGGAAGACGACCGCATCCTCGGCGGCATCACCAACAGCAACCTCAACACGGGCACGATCTGGTACCCGGCGTTCGGCTACCTGGGCCAGAAGGGCACCGTGATCGGTTCCTACAACTTCGGCCCCAACGCGGCGTTCTATGCGTCGCTGTCGTACGCGGAGCGGATCAAGGAAGCGGTGAAGCAGGGCTCGAAGATCCACGGCGCGGCGTACGCCGACGAGCTGGAGCACGGCTGGTCGGTGGCCTGGCGCAAGACTCGCTACACCGAGGGCGGCTGGGTGGAGTGGGAGTCGCGCGACGCCGGCTACCAGACGCTGCAAGCACCAGAGGGCAACGTGTACTTCGCGGGCGACCACATCAGCTACGAGATCGCTTGGCAAGCCGGTGCGATCTACTCGGCGCGCTTGGCCGTCAAGAACCTCACGGACAAGGTAAACAAAATGGCGCTGGTCGAGACCGTGCGCGACTGGGAGACGGTATGAAGAGCGTCGGTTTGTTCCTGGCGGGCGTGCTGCTCGCCGTGCCTGCAGTCGGCTTCGCGGCACCCGCGTGGTTTGCGATCGAGCGCTTCTTCACGCTCACGGCCGACGGCTCGCTGCCGGCCGATCCGTTCCTCGCCAACGGTGTCGCCACCGGCGCCGGGACCGCGATCTACACGGCGGCAGGCACCGGTCCGGCCGCCAAGAACACGCTCGCCCCGAGCGGCACGCCCGCGGCCTTCATCGACTACGAAGTGCTCGCGCTCGCCTACCCGAGCTTTGCGCCCAGCGACGCGGAGAAGGCGGCGGGAGCGCTGCCCACCGGCGTGACGATCACGCAGGCGCAGGGCCTGAACTGCATGGCGCGCGTGCAGGAGAACCTCGAGGCCGCCGACCTCACGCTCAGCGACATCACGTTCATGCGCATCTTCCTCGACAACCCCGCCGAGGCTCCGCGCGCCGACTACGCCGGCTGGAACGTCGCCTACCGCAAGTTCATGGCCAACCTGGACCTGAACACTGGCGCGCCGATCCCGGCCTACGAGCCGCTGATCTACCCGAACAAGACGCGCCCCGCGCGCAGCAACATCGAGGTCGCCACCTTGCCCGCGCTCGGCTGGTTGATCGAGATCGAGGTCGTCGCCGCGTACCCGAAGGAGAAGCCCACCTTCTGGTGGTGAGCCTCAGAGCTTCAAGCGGCTGAGCTGGCCGTCGTGGCGGCGATGTATACGTACGGAGCCTCCGCCAGCCGCGTCGATCACCCCGAACCGCCATGCCTAGCTACGCGACCCGCCGCAGCGAGCCGCGCTTCCGTCGGGTGGGCCTCGCTCACCAGCTCGTGTACGGGAGCGTCTTGGAGAGTGCGCGCGCCTGGGGTTCACCCTCGATCAGCTGCGCGATCGGATCCCACTCACCGCGCACGAGGGCGTCGTGGGCGCTGGGCTTGAGCTGGCACTTGAAGACCTGCGCCTCGGCGCGGATCTCCAGGTGCTCGACATCGACGGTGATCTCCAGCGAGGGCTTCGCGGCGATCGCGCGCGCGAGGCCCTCGATCTCGTCGTGGTTGAGCGTGACGCACGGGATGCCGAGCGTGGTGCTGTTGCCGAAGAAGATCTCGGCGAAGCTCTCGGCGATGATCGCCTTGAAGCCCGCCTTGGCGAACGCCTGCGGGGCGTGCTCGCGCGAGCTGCCACAGCCGAAGTTCGCGTTGCCGAGCACGATCGTCGCGCCCTTGTACGTGGCGTCGTTGAGCGGGTGCTGCTTCGGCTTGCCGTCGCGCTCGAAGCGCGCGTCGTAGAACAGCGCCTCGCCGAGGCCATCGAACGTCACGCTCACCAGGTAGCGCGCGGGCACGATCTGATCGGTGTCGATGTCGTCGCCCGGGATGTACACGCCGCGGCCGACCACTTCCTTGATTTGCGCGAGTGCCATCTCAGTTCTCCAATCCAAACACTTCACGAGCATCGGCCAACGAGCCGCGGATCGCCGCGGCCGCGACCATCAGCGGGCTCATCAACATCGTGCGTCCCTCGGGGCTGCCCATGCGGCCCTTGAAGTTGCGGTTGGACGAGCTGGCGCACAGCTGCGTGCCGACCAGCTTGTCCGGGTTCATGCCCAGGCACATCGAGCAGCCGGGCTCGCGCCACTCGAAGCCCGCCTCGGTGAACACCTTGTCGAGACCTTCCTTCTCCGCCTGCTCCTTCACGAGCTGCGAGCCCGGCACGACCAGCGCCTTCACGCCCGCGGCCACACGGTGCCCGCGCACGTGCTTGGCCACCTCGCGCAGATCGGAGATGCGGCTGTTGGTGCAGCTGCCGATGAACGTGACGTCCACCTTCTCGCCCTTGACCGGTTTGCCGCCCTCGAGGCGCATGTACTTCAGCGCGTCCGCGATCTGCGCGCGATCGTGGGCCGCTACATTCTCAGGCGAGGGCACGGGCTCGTCGATCGCGACCACATGCCCCGGGTTCACGCCCCAGGTGACGCTGGGCGGGATCGTCTCGGCCTTGATGACGACGACGTCGTCGTAGCTGGCGTCCTTGTCGGAGGCGATCGACTTCCAGTACGCCACCGCGCGCTCCCAGTCCGCATCCTTCGGCGCGAACGGCCGCCCGCGCAGGTAGTCGAACGTCTTTTGATCCGGGTTCACGTAGCCGACGCGCGCGCCGCCCTCGATCGACATGTTGCAGAGCGTCATGCGCTCTTCCATCGACATCGCCTCGATCGCCGTGCCGGCGAACTCGTACGCGAAGCCGGTGCCGCCGTTCACGCCCAGCGTGCGGATGATGTGCAGGATGACGTCCTTGGCGTAGACGCCCGCGCCGAGCCTCCCGTTCACCTCGATGCGGCGCACCTTCAGCTTGGCCATCGCCAGGGTCTGCGTGCTCAGCACGTCGCGCACCTGGCTGGTGCCGATGCCGAACGCCACCGCGCCCAGCGCGCCGTGCGTGCTGGTGTGCGAGTCGCCGCAGACGACGGTCATGCCAGGCTGCGTCAGACCCTGCTCGGGACCGACGACGTGCACGATGCCCTGCGCGCCGCTGTGCTCGTGGAAGAAGCGGATCCCGAACTGCTTGCAGCTGTCGGTCAGGTGCACCGTCATCTGCTCGGCGAGGCTGTCGCGGAACGGGCGCAGGCGCTGCTGCTTCGCGGTGGGGATGATGTGATCGACGGTGGCGAACGTGCGCTCGGGGAACGCGACGCCCAGCTGCAGGTCCTTCATCATGCCGAAGGCTTGCGGCGACGTGACCTCGTGGATCAAGTGCAGCCCGATGAACAGCTGGGTGCGGCCGTCCGGCAGCGTGCGCACCGTATGCGCGTCCCAGACCTTGTGAAATAAGCTCTTGC
>DASUME010000149.1:0-9642 GCA_036277895.1 Polyangiales bacterium | reverse complement strand
GCCTTGAGCGGATCCGAGAGCAGGGCGCGCACGGTGAGCTCGGCGAGGCCGTGCGTGTGCTGGCGCTCGGCGGCCACGGTCATGAAGGCCTCGGCGCGGCGGATGGCGCGGCGCGCGGCGGTGCGGCGCTCGTTGTCGTAGCTGCCGAGCAGGCGCGTCTCCAGCGCGGGGTTGGCGAGCATGCGCGGCAGCAGCTCGCCGAGCATCATCGCGTCGAGCCAGCCCAGGTTCATGCCCTGGCCGCCGATCGGGCTCAGCACGTGCGCCGCGTCGCCTGCGAGCACCATGCGCTCTTGCACGAACGTGTCGGCGAGGAAGTGCTCCGCACGGAACGAGCTCACCATCGTCGCGCTGCCCGGGCTCGCACACTGGCCGGTTCGCTGGCGCACGAGCCGCTCGATCATGCTCAGGTCGGGTGTATGCCCACGGCGCCCGAGCGCGACCACCCAGCGCCGCATCTTGCCAGGCATCGGGAACGACTCGACCAGACCGTCGCGCGTGAGGAACACGGCCGCGGCCTCGCCGAACGGCGTCTCGTCGCGCGTGTCCGCCATCATGAAGTGCGCGGAGTAGGGCGCGCCCTCGAACGGGATCTGCGCGCTCTCGCGCACCAGGCTGTGCTTGCCCTCGCAGCCGATCACGAAGCGCGCGCGCACGCTGCGCGGTTGCTCGTCGTCGTGGTGCATGAACAGCGTGGAGCTCGCGCCGAGGTGGCAGCCGTCGATCTGGGCACCCGCCGCGTAGGCGCGGTCGTGCAGCGACTGCAGCTTGCGCTCCAGCAGCGCCTCGGTGTGCGTCTGCGGCACCGTGAGCACGAACTGGAACGGGCCGGGCAGGCTGGAGAAGTCGATCGTGCCGAGCGTGCGACGCTCGTCGAAGGCGAACGCGTGGCGCACGGTCACCGCGTGCTGCATCAGCTCGGTCGCGAGCCCCACGGCGGCGAGGCAGTCGAGCCCGGGCGGGTGCACGCCGACGGCGCGCGAGTGCTTGCTGCGCAGGCGCCGGCGCTCGTAGACGCGCGCGTCGATGCCTCGCTGGACCAACAAGCAGCCGAGCAGGAGGCCCACCGGTCCCCCGCCCACGATCGCGACGTCGATGCGATCAGGCGTGCTCATGGACCTCCTTGTCGCGGCGCGGCACGAAGCGCGGGCGGCCTGCGAAACGCTCGTCGTAGTCGCCGGTCTCGCGCAGGGCCTGCTCCTCGGCGCGGATGCGCGCCCGCAACAGGAGGCCGTTGGCGATGCTGAACAACAGCGCGGTCAGCCACGCGCCGTGCACGAGCGGCAGGGCCGCGATCTCGAGCACCACACCCAGGTAGTTCGGGTGGCGCAGGTAGCGGAAGATCCCGTCGCTGATCGCGGGCGCGCCGGGCAGCGTGATCACCTTCACGGTCCAGCGGTCGTCGAGCGCCTGGATCGCGAGCAGGCGCAGCACCTGGCCCGCGCTGAACACGAGCAGCGCGAGCACGGCCAGCCAGACGCGAAACGGACGCTCGAACAGCCACACTTCGAGCAGCGAGGACACCAGCCAGCCCGCGTGCAGCGCGATCATCCACGGCATCTGCCCGGGCGCGTGCTCGCTCGCGCCTTGCTGCAGCAGCGCGGCTTCGTTGCGCTTGCTGACGCGCACCTCGATCAGGCGCTGGATCACCACGCAAACGAGCAGGCAAACGTAGGCGCGGGTCACCATCTCAGCCCCCTCGGGAGTCACCACTGCAGGAGCGCTGCCTCCGCGCAGAACGCGGGGCCCATCGCGATCATCATGCCGTAGCTGCCGGCGGATGGTCGCACCCAACGTCGGAAGGTGTCGAGCAGGAACAACACGGACGCCGACGACAGGTTGCCGATCTGGGCCAGCGATTGCCGTGTGGGCGCGAGCGCCTCGGGAGGAAGGCCGAGCGCCTCGGTCATCGCGCTGATCACCGCCGGCCCACCCGGGTGGGCGACCCACGACGCGATGTCGCCGCGCTGCAGCGAATGGCGCTCGAGGATGGCATCGATCAGGAGCGGCAGGCCCTCGCGCGCGATCGAGGGTACTTCTTTGCCGAGCACGATCTTGAAGCCGTAGTCGGTGACGTCCCAGCCCATCGTGCGCTCGGTATTGGCGAAGAAGTGCGACTGGCTGTCGAGCACGCGTGGCCCGCGTGCCGCGGGGTGCTTGGCGCCAACGAGCACCACGGCCGCCGCGCCGTCGCCGAACAGGCCGGCCGAGATCAGGTTCGCGACCGAAGCATCGTCGCGCTGCACGGTCAGCGAACAGAGCTCGACCGAGAGCAACACGGCGACCTGGTCGGGATACGCGCGCAGGTAGTCGGCCGCACGCGCCACGCCCGCGCAGCCCGCGAGGCAGCCGAGCCCGAACAGCGGCACGCGCTTGAGCGACGGCTTGAAGGGCAGGCGGTTCATCAGGCGCGCCTCGATCGACGGCACCGCGAGCCCCGTGATCGTGGTCGAAAAGAAGATGCTGACGTCTTCGGGCGTGAGGCCGGCGTCTGCGAGCGCCGCGCGTGTCACCTGCTCGGCGAGCGGGAGCGCGGCCTCCAGCCAGGCGTCGTTGCGCGCGCCCAGCCCGCGCAGCTCGGAGTAGCGCTCGGCCGGCAGGGCCAGGTAGCGATGCTCGACGCCCGCGTGGCGAAAGAAGCGCTGCAGCACCGCCGGCTCGACGTCCAGCTCGGGCAGGAGCCGCTGCGCCACGGTGGCGAGCTCACGCTGGTCGTAGCGATGGCGCGGCAGGGCCGTGGCGGTTCCGACGATCGCGGGACTGGACTGCATCGCACGAAGGCTTGCATCAAGCGTACCGGTGCAAAACCGGCGTTTTCGGGGCGGATTCTCGCACCGGTCCACGCGCTCCCGCCACGACGTGGCAAGGCGTCACAGCCTCGGAGGTACTTCTCGAAGGGTGTCGCTCAGCGCAACAGCGCGTCGAGACGGCCGCTGGCTTCGCGCAGGGACTCTCGGTAGCTGTCGCTGCCGAGCACGCTCTGCACCAGGCGACCGGGCTCGCCGAGCACGCGGCCGCCGACGATCATCGCATGCAGCGCTTGTGTGGTGTCCGACAGCGCGAGCGCACGAGGCAGATCGAGGCCGGGCCAGAAGGCGGGGTGGTCGGTGTCCCAGACGGCGACATTGGCGAGCGCCCCGTCGGCGATCACGCCCGCGCGGAAGGCGGGGTGCAGTGCCCCGGCGCGCGACCACACGCGCTCGAGCAGGCGCTCGCTGGTCACGTGCTTGGCCCAGGCCGCGTTGCGCTCGCTGCGGCTGTTCCAGACCTCGCGCGCGTACGTGGCCTCGCCGCTCTCCAGGAAGCTCGCGTAGTCGAGGCCGCTCGCGACCGGGGTGCTCGCGGCGCCGTGGCAGAGCCGCAGCTCCTTCTGCAGGTTCATCGAGTCGTTGCTGGAGGCGCAGTCGGTGGCGACCACCCACGACACGCCGAGCTCGCCCCACAGCGGCACGGGCGCCGGAAACCCGAACTGCATCTGCGAGCTCGGGCAGAACACCAGCGTGTGGCGACCGGGATCGAGCGCCTGCAGGTCTTGCACGGTGGCGAACAGCGCGTGCGCGAGCACCACACTCGGCGCGCGGTCGAGCACGCCCTCGCGCGCCAGCAACGCGAGCGGCGTGCGACCCTCACGCTGCTCCACGCGCGCGAGCTCGTCGTAGCTCTGCGCCACGTGCATGTGGATCGGCAGCTCGTGCTGATCGGCGAGCTCGCCGATCCGCCGCAGCAGCGCGGGGCTCACGGTGTCGGTGGCGTGCGGACCGAGCGCGGCGAACACGCCTGCTGCGTGGTGACGCGCGCTGGCCGCGAGCTGCAGCGTGATGTCGAGCGCCGTCTCGGAGCCATCACGATCGGGGCCCGCGAGATCTTGCACCGTGGGCGCGACCACGCCGCACAGGCCCGTATCGAGCAGCGCCTCGGCGACGGCGCTGCCGCCGTAGTAGTGATCCCAGACCAGCCCGACGCCGGCCAGCAGCGACTCGTACGCACCCATGCGCGCGAACGCGCGGATGTCTTCGGGCGTGAGCCGCGACTCGAAGGCGAAGTACAGATCCTCCACCAGGTTGCGGCGTGCGCCGCTGGCCTCGACGCCGCGCAGGAAGGCCAGCGCGAGGTGGGTGTGCGCGTTGACGAACGCGGGCGTGATCAGCCGCTCGCCGAAGTCGAGCGTGCCGGGCTCGCTGGTGAGCTCGACGCGCGTGATGCGGCTGCCCAGCACGTGGATGCGCGCGGGCCGAATCACCAGGTTGTCATGCTCGTGCAACAGCACACGGCGCGCGGAGATCGTGAGTGCCACGGGGGCGAGTGTAGCCTGTTGACGGCCCGGTCTGGCCGGCACATCGTGCCAACCGATGACCGAGCTGCTCGCCGTCTCCGATTTGCACGATGCGCGCTTCGACGCGCTGATCCTGGTGTCCGCCAGCGACGGCACGGGCCACGCCGCGCTCGACGGGGCGATCGCCCGCGCCAGGGCGCTCGACCTGCGCGTCGGCCGTGAAGTGACGCTGATTCCCGCGTCGGAAGTGCCCGGAGGCAGGCTGATCTTCGCGCCCACGGGGCCGCTCGACCGCGACTACGACGATGTGCGCAGGGTGGCCGACGCCGCCTCGCGCGGCATGCTGGTGGCGCGCGCCGCGGGGGCCGAGCGGCCCTTGCTCGCGGTGTTTGGTGCGGCGCGCTTTCCGCAGGCGGAGGCGAGCGCACTCCTGGCCGCGCTGGCGGCGTTGTGGGAGCCGCTCGAGGCGCGCGAGGTGGGGCGCAAGCAGACCGTCACGCGCGTGGGCCTCGTGGGCGCGGCCGACACGGTGCGCCAGGTGCGCGCGCTGGAGCACGGCCGCAGCCTGGCGCGCGATCTGTGTGGCACCGAGCCGGAGCGCATGCGCCCGGAGGCGTTCGCGGCCGAGGTCGTGGACGCGTTCGCGGACAGCAAGGTCGCGGTGCGCGTGATCGAAGACCTCGACACGCTCGGCTACCAGTACCCGCTGCTGACGGCGGTCGCGCGTGCATCGCTCTCCGTCGAGCGGCACCGGCCGCGCGTGATCTCGCTGGAGTACGTGGGGGAAGGGCCGATCGAGCGCACGCTGCTGATCGCGGGCAAGGGCCTGACCTACGACACCGGCGGCTCCGACGTGAAGGTGGCCGGACACATGGCGGGCATGAGCCGCGACAAGGGTGGCGCCGCGGCGGCGGCCGGCCTGCTGCGCGCGATCAGCGAGCTCGCGCCGCCGCGCGTGCGGGTGGTCGCGGAGCTGGGCGTGCTGCGCAACAGCACCGGTCCCGACGCGTACGTCAGCGACGAGATCATCACCAGCCACGCGGGCGTGCGCGTGCGCATCGGCAACACGGACGCAGAGGGCAGGCTGGTGCTCGCGGATCTACTCTCCCACCTGCGCCGGGCCGCGCTCGATGCGGTCGATCCACACTTGTTCTCGCTGGCCACGCTCACCACGCATGCGCACCGCGCCGTGGGGCAGTACTCGATCGCGCTCGATAACGGGCCCGCGCGCAGGCGCCACGTCGCGCAGCAGCTGGCGGAGCTCGGCGAGGCCTGGGGCGATCCGTTCGAGCTCTCGCGGCTGCGGCACGAAGACTTCGCGTTCATCGCGGCGCGCTCGGCCGCGGAGGACGTGCTGTCGGCCAACACCTTGCCGTCGGCGCTGACCGCGCGTGGGCACCAGTACCCGGCCGCGTTCGTCACCGTGGCGTCGGGGCTCGACAAGCACGGCGGCGACTCCGATCGGCCGCTGCCGTTCACGCACATCGACCTCGGCGGCAGCGCCACCGAGAACGGCGACTGGCAGTTCGGACGCCCCACCGCCGCGCCCGTGGTGGCGCTCGCGCAGTGGGCTCAGCGCTTGTAGGCGCCGCCGTCCTTGAGCTTGCGGGTGGCGGTGAACACGGCGAGCGACGTCGAGAGGTCCACGTCGGCGGCCTGCTGGCGCACGTGCTCGATCAACGCCGGCGAGTCGCTGCGCAACATCGGGTTGGTGGCGAGCTCCTCGCGCAGCAAGGACGGCACCACGCAGGCGCCGGTTGCCCTGGTGGAGTGCACCTGCGCGTAGCGCGCTTGCAGCTGCGCATTCTCCGGCTCCACGCTGACTGCGAAGCGCAGGTTGTCCTCGGTGTACTCGTGCCCGCAGCACACGCGTAGATCCGGATCGAGCTTCGACAGCCGCGTCAGCCCGTCGTGCATGGCGGTGAAGTCGCCCGTGAACACGCGCCCGCAGCCGCCGGTGAACAGCGTGTCCCCGCTGAACAGCACGTCCTCCAGCACGAAGCAGACGTGACCGGCGATGTGACCCTCGGTGCGCATCACGCGTGCGCGGATCGCGCCGACCTCGAACGTGTCGCCCTCGTCGACGGGCAACGTGATGCCGGGCACGTCGCGGGCGACCTTGGCCGGACCGAGCACCGCCAGCTTCGCGAGCAGGCCGCGCTTCGCCAGGTCCTGGTTGACCCCGATGTGATCGAAGTGGGTGTGGGTGTTGAGCACGTGCGTGACGGTGATGCCGTTCTGCTGCGCGTAGGCGAGCACCGCATCCGCATCCGGTCCATCGACGATCGCGGCGGCACCGGTGCGCTTGCATACCAGCAACCAGATCAGGTTGTCCTGGGCGGCGGGGATCTGGTGGACCTCGTACGCCCCGCTGGCGGCGCGGAACGGGGGCGTGGGCTGGCTGACGACGTGGGCCATGCCGGATGCTGCCACGTGCGTGGGCAGCTGTCCGCGGAGTGTTATAAAGGCGTGATGGCCCTGCTGATCGTCCCGGGTCTCGGCGGCTCCGGCCCCGAGCATTGGCAGACCCGGTGGGAAGCGCTCGATCTGCGCTGTACGCGCCTGGAGCAGGCGGACTGGGATCAGCCGCGGCGCGGCGAGTGGGTCGATGTGCTGGAGCGCGCAGTGCTGGCGGCTCCGTCCGAGGTGGTGCTGATCGCGCATAGCCTCGGCTGCATCACCGTCGCGCACTGGGCCGCGCGCGGCAGCGTGCAGCGTGTGCGTGGGGCGCTGCTGGTCGCGCCCGCGGACGTGGAGCAAGGCATCGCGCTGGACGCGGTGCCGCGCTGCTTCGCGCCGGTCCCGCTCGCGCCGCTGCCATTTCGCTCGATCGTGGTCGCGAGCGCGGACGACCCCTACGCGTCGCTCGAGCGCGCGCGGGCCTTTGCGCACGCCTGGGGTGCGGAGTTCGAGGACGTGGGCGCGCAGGGCCACATCAACGCGGACTCGCACCTGGGCGACTGGGAGCAAGGCCGCGCGATCTTGCAGCGCCTGCTGTGATTACAGCCCCAGGAAGCCGCCGCTACCGCTGGCGGTGGTGGGGCAGCCGTTGCCCTGCGACTGCTTGATCAGCTCGATCAGCGGGTTGTTGCCGGCGCAGCTGAAGCTGCACATCGGGTAGTACATCGAGAAGTTGAAGCACATCTCGGCGTCGCTGCTGGTGCCGAAGCTGACGTTGCTGGTGGTCTGGTTCTCGTAGACGCAGGTGGTCTTCACCTGGTCGCCGTCGTTGAGCACGAGCTCCACCGGGTACTCGTTCTGGTCGTGGAAGTCGAACACGCGGTCGTGCACGACCTCGGTCTTGCCACCCTTGCGCAGGACCTCGAGCTTGGCGTGCACGCCGAGCTTGTGCATGTGGGGGCTGTTGGCGAACAGGTGCACGGGCTCCTTCGCGTCGACCGTGCAGGTATATTCGCTGGTGTGGCGTTGGCCGGCGGGCGCGGTGGCCGAGGCCGAGAACGGGAAGGTGGTCGCGACGTGCTTGCGCGGCTTGCGCGTGACGCAGATCTCGACGCCGCTCTCGTCGAGCTCGGCCTTTTGGTTGCCGGTGTTGTAGTAGTGGATCTCGAGCTTGAGCTGGCCCTGCTTCGGCATGTACACGCCGATATCCGAAGGCAGGATCTTGATCTCTTTGCCCGGCGCCCAGCCGGTGAGGTACGCCGACTCGCCTTGATAGAGGATGTAGTGGTGGAGCACGCGCTCGTTGTCGATGAGCGCGTCGAAGACCACGGCCTGGACCTCGTCGTTGCCCCACGGCACGTCGAAGTAGAACTGATGGTAGCCCTCGAAGTTCGCCGGGACCGTGTGCGGCTTGCCGTCGTCGTTGGCGACCAGCTTGAACTTCTCTTCGCAGTCGGGCGGCAGCTCCTGCGCGGGCTTCGTGCCCGCATCGGCGGGTGCGGACGGCGTGCAGCTCTGCTCCGGCTCCGGGGCGCCCGCCGCGATCCAGGCGTCGAGCGTGGCGAGCTCGTCGCTGGTCAGCGGAGCGACGTTCTTGGGCGGCATCGGCTTGGCGACGTCGTGCAGACGTTGCGCGGCGACGTCCGCGACCTTCTCGCCCTTGCTGATCACGGCGTCCGCGTGGAAGTCCTGCGCGCTGACGAGCGACATCGGTGCGCCGAAGGCGAGCTGCTCGCCGTGGCAGGAGGCGCACTTGGTCTGCGCGATGCTCAGCGCCGTACAGCTCAGGCTGGAGCTCGCCGGAGCGAGTGCGGCGTCGGCTACTACGCGCGCGTCGGAATTGTTCGGTCGCGCTGCATCGAGCGCGCGGGCGTCCGAACGCGTCGAGGCGTCGAGGCGCTCGGAGTCGGGCTGCTCGTTGGGCTTGCTGTCCCCGGACTCATCCCCGGACGGCGTGGTCTCTTCGCCACACGCGACCGCGAAGACGGCTGCGGCTGCGAGCAGTCGGGAGATGGCGACGCGGCCCCCTGGAACGAGGTGTTCTTTCATCGGCGCCCAGTTTTCGGCGTTAGAGCGGCGTTTGCATTGACCCGGCACGTCGCGAGCGCGATGAGGAAGTATTCGACACCGAAGACTAGTTGATTACGCGTCGTGGTACGTGCGGCTGTCCGAGGGCGCCTCGGCGCGATCGTGCATGCTGTAATCTCGCACCACGCTCGCAATGCGCAGGCGATACGCGGCGAAGATGCCGCCGCGGCCTGCGCTCTGCGCCTGACGGTGGCTCTCCAGCTCGCGCCACGCGTGTACGGCCTCTTCGTCGCGCCAAAACGAGAGCGACAGCAGCTTGTCCGGCGTGGTCAGGCTCTGAAAACGCTCGACCGAGATGAAGCCATCGATCTTTTGTAGCGCGGGTGCAATCTGCGCGGCGATAGCGAGATAAGCCTGGCGATGGCCCGGAGCGGGCTCGACCTCGAAGATGACGGCGATCATGGCCGCAGATCCCGGGTGCTGTCGACGAGCTCGAGGAAGGTGCGTTCCTCGCGCAGGATGAAGCGCTGTTCGTGGGCGCGCGCGAAGTTCGCCTGGCCCTCGGGGTCTGCCTTCAGGCGTGCGCGATAGGCTTCGTAAGCGGCCAGGCTCGGAAACGCGATCAGGCCCCACGCGACGTCGTTGCTGCCTTCGTGCGGCAGGAAGTAGCCGAGCAGGTGCCCCCCGCAGCGCGGGATGATGCGCGCCCATTCGTCGGCGTAGGCGCGAAAGGCTTCGCGCTGGAAGGGGTCGAGCTGGTAGCGGATGAAACAGGTGATGGTCATCTCGCAACGCTACCTTGTGGCTGGACCGGGATGCTTTTGCCGGCGCTGAAGCATGGTGGTGCGGGGCTCGGGTAAGCTCTCACGGTGAGCTGTCAGTATGCGATCGCCGATGTCGCGAGCTTGGTGGGAGAGCCCTCACGGGCGGCAATCTTGCTC
>DASUME010000148.1:0-4079 GCA_036277895.1 Polyangiales bacterium | reverse complement strand
ACTCGACGAGCAGATAGCGGTCGCCGGCCTGGCGGTAGGTCACGTGGTTGGCGCGCGCGATCACGGCCGGCTGCGGCGGCACGATCGAGTCGTGCAGCTTCTGCGGCTTGAGCGTCGCGATCTGACGGTCTTGCTCGACCTTACGCGCGGCCGCGGTGTCCGCGTCGAGCGCCACGAAGCGCACGCTGTCGCCGGGGCGCAGCTGGCCGATCTTCCAGAGCTCACCCTCGATCACTGTCGCCGGGCACACGAAGCCGCCGAGGCTCGGTCCGTCGGGGCCGAGGATGATCGGCATGTCGCCGGTGAAGTCGACGGTGCCGATCGCGTACGCGTTGTCGTGAATGTTCGAGGGATGAAGGCCCGCCTCGCCGCCGTCCGCGCGCGCCCAGTTCGGCTTCGGGCCGATCAAGCGCACGCCCGTGCGCGCCGAGTTGTGGTGGACCGTGTACTCGGAGCCGAAGAAGACCTGGATGTCTTCGTCGGTGAAGAAGTCCGGCGCGGCGTGCGGACCGATCAGCACGCCGATCTGCCACTGGTGGGTCATCGCCGGGCGCACTTGCTCCGGGATGCGCGTGGGCAGCGTCGAGGCGTCGGCGGGCCGCACGTGCAGCACGTCGCCCGTGCGCAGAGCGCGGCCGCCGTGACCACCGAAGCCGCCGAGCGTGAACGTGGAGCAGCTGCCGAGGTAGGCGGGGATGTCGAAGCCGCCGCGCACCGCGAGGTAGGTACGCGTGCCGAGGTCCGTCGCCAGGCCCACCTTCAGCGTCTGGCCGGCGTCGACCTGCACCGGCACGAACATCTCCACCGGGGCGCCATCGAGCAGCGCCGCCACGGGCGCGCCGGTGAGCGCCACGATGGCCGCGCTGCGGAAGCGTAAGGTCGGGCCCGCGACCGTGATCTCCAGCGCCGGTGCCCCCTCGTCGTTGCCGACGGCGCGGTTGGCGAGCCGCAGCGAGATCGAGTCCATCGGACCGGAGGGCGGGATGCCCACGTCCCAGTAGCCGAGCCGGCCCGGGTAGTCCTGGACGGTGGTCTGGGTACCGGCCTCCAGCACCTCCATGCCGCGTGCCGCCACCGAGAGCTCGGCCAAGGAGCGCGTGATCATGCGCCCGCAGTCGAAGCTGTGGCTGGACGCGATCTGACGCAGGAAGTCCAGGTTGGTCTCGATGCCGCCGATGCGCGTCGCGTCGAGTGCGGTCTTCAGCTTGGCGACCGCGTCCTCACGATCCTCGCCGTACACGATCAGCTTGGCGATCATCGGGTCGTAGTTGGCGCTGACCTCGACGCCGGCTTCGACCCAGGTCTCGATGCGGGCGTCGGTGGGGAAGCGGACCTCCGTCAGCAGACCGGAGCAGGGCTGGTAGTTGCGCGCGGGGTCTTCGGCGTAGATGCGCGCCTGGATCGCGTGGCCCTTCGGCGTGTACTCGCGGTCGAACATGCTGCTGTCGCCCTGGGCGAGCCGGAGCATGAAGCCGAGCAGGTCCACGCCGAACACCTCTTCGGTGACGCAGTGCTCCACCTGGAGCCGCGTGTTGACCTCGAGGAAGTAGAACTCGCCGCTGTCCGCATCGAACACGTACTCGACCGTGCCCGCGGAGCGGTAGTTGACCGCCTTGCCGAGCTTGGTCGCCGCCTCGCGCAAGGCGACTCGCTGGGCATCGCTGAGGTGCGGCGCAGGCGTCTCCTCGATCACCTTCTGGTTGCGGCGCTGGCTGGAGCAGTCGCGCTCGCCGAGGCACAGGATGCGGCCCGCGCCGTCGCCGAAGATCTGCACCTCGATGTGGCGCGCCCGCGCGACGAACTTCTCGAGGAACACGCCGGAGTGGCTGAAGTTGCCCTTGGCCAGGCGCTGTACGGAGGCGTAGCGCGCGCTGAGCTCGGCGGCGTCGTTGCAGACGGCCATGCCGATTCCGCCGCCGCCCGCCGTGCTCTTCAGCATCACCGGGTAGCCGATGCGCGTGGCTTCATGCAGCGCCGTGTCGAGGTCGCTCAGAAGCTCGGTGCCCGGCAACAGCGGGACGCCGTTCTCCTTCGCGATCCGGCGCGCCTCGTGCTTGAGGCCGAAGGCGCGGATGTGCTCCGGGCGTGGTCCCACGAACGCCAGCCCGGCCGCCTCACAGCGCTCCGCGAACTCCGGGTTCTCGCTCAGAAAGCCGTAGCCGGGGTGCACCGCGCCCGCGCCGCTGGCCTTCGCAGCCGCGAGCACCTTGTCGACGTCGAGGTAGCTCTGGGCAGCCGCCGCAGGCCCGATCGCGATCGCTTCGTCGGCGTGCAGCACGTGCAGCGACTGCACGTCCGCCTCCGAGTACAGCGCGACCGAGCGCAGGCCGAGCGCCTTGGCCGCACGGATGATGCGGCAGGCGATCTCACCTCGGTTCGCCACCAGTAAGGTCTGAAACCCCATGTTATGCACCCACCGGGAACACCAACACCTCGACTGGCGTCGGGTTGTAGGCGTTGCAGGGGTTGTTCAGCTGCGGGCAGTTGGAGATCAGGATCAGCACGTCCATCTCCGCGCGCAGCTCCACGTAGCGACCGGCGCCGCTGATGCCGTCCGCGAAGCGCAGCCCGCCCTCGGGCGTGACCGGCACGTTCATGAAGAAGTTGATGTTGGAGGTGATGTCGCGCTTGTCCATGTGCGGCTGGTGCAGCGCCAGCTCGAGCAGGAAGCTGTCGCGGCAGTTGTGCATGTGCCGCTTGTCGATCGCGTAGCGGACCTGGTTCGACTCCGCGGCGCAGGCGCCGCCGAGCGTGTCGTGGCGACCGCAGGTGTCGGCGACGATCGTGAGCAGCACGTTCCCCTCGCTCGACATCAACTTGGTGCCGGTGGTCAGGTACAGGTTCTGCTGCGCCATGATCGTGTCGGACGCGCTGTAGCGATCGCTGGCGTCCGCGGCGCTGTAGAACAGCGTGTCGACGGCCTGGTTGCCCTCCAGATCGACGATCCGGACGGTCTCCCCCTTCTTGACCAGGTGGCTGTAGCCGAGGCCCGAGTCGACCACCTCGCGGTAGGTCGCCAGAGACTCGGGCAGCGCGCTCTCTACGAGACTGTTTTCCATCTGATCAGGCACCCAGGTTGTAGTCTTCGGTCAGCTCGAAGCCGCGGCCGTTCTGTTCACACTGCGTCCTGCATACGTCGTCCTTGGCGACCGTCCGCGGACCCTGCTCGATGGTGAGCAGCAAAGGCTTGGGCGCGTAGCTGGGGCTCGGATCGAGCGCGTGTGGCGTGTTGGACAGGATCACGAGCGTGTCCATGTCCGCGCGCAGCGTCACCGAGCGGCCCGCCTGGCTGGCAGGCTCGAAGCGCAGCGCACCGTCTTCGCTCGCGCTCACCTTCGTGAAGAAGTTCACGTTGGGCACCAGGTCGCGCTTGCCCAGGCCGTGCTTGCCGAGCTCGATCAGGAAGTTGCTACGCGTGTCGCGGTAGAAGCCGTTGCGCAGCTTTTGGAACGTGCCCTCGCCGTACTTCTTGAGCGAAGCAGCGTGGTCCATATGGCCGGTGAACGTGTCGTGCCAGCCCGCCGAGTCTTCGACGATCGACATCAGCACGCGACCCATGTCGGAGTACAAGACATGCCCGCGCGTGAGCCGCGCGGTGTGCTGCGCCTTGAGCGTGTCGGCCATGTTGTAGCGCTCGAGCGGCTGCACGGCATTGTAGAACAGGGCCGCCGGCGTGGCGCCGCCCTCGACGTCCGTCAGCGTCAGCAACTGCCCGTGGCGCATCACGCGCGACCACATCTGGCCGCCGTGCAGGTGCACCTGGATCTTTTGAGACATCTCCATCTCCTACTCGGCTGCGTGGTCGCTGACGCCGGACGTTCCGTAGATCAGCTCTTCCAGGCGGTTCTTGGTGGCGAGGAACGAGGGCGACAGGAACTGTGCGCGGTCGCGCGGGCGCGGCACCGGCACCTCGATCACCTCGTTGATGCGGCCCGGGTGTGCCGCGAGCACCACGATTCGATCGGACAGGTAGACCGCCTCGTCGAGATCGTGGGTGATGAACAGGATGGTCAGGTCGACGCTGTCCCAGACCTTGATCAGGTGCGCCTGCATGCCCGCGCGCGTCTGCGCGTCGAGGG
>DASUME010000147.1:0-3427 GCA_036277895.1 Polyangiales bacterium | reverse complement strand
AGAATTCTTTGCGGACGCGGAATAGGAAGTGAAAGGGCCGCGAGAAGACGAAGCTAGACGGGAGCGTCTCACGCACCTTTGCGGCGCGACAGCTCGAGTGGCTCGTGATCGGCCTGCGGGGCTGCGGGCTTGCTCGCGACGCGCGCACGTAAGCTGTCATGCACAGTCGGGATGGGCGGGCGCACCGACGGCGGCTTCACGGCGAGCGGGGGCTTGGATGCCGGACTCGGAGGCGTGGGCAGCGGCGGTAGCGGCGTTGCCATCGGGGCGGTCACCGCCGGCGCAACCGCCGTCACGGGCGCCACGGGCGTCGGACCCATGCCCATCTGCGTCGCCGCCACCGACGGCATCGCAGGCGCCGCGGGGACCACGGAAACAGACGACGCGTGCGGCTCGTGCTGCGCGCGGATCAGGTTCTGGTACGCGGCACAGCGCTGCAGCAAGTCGGCGTGCTTGCCGACGCCCACCACGCGGCCCGCCTCCAGCACCACGATCTTGTCGGACTCGATGATCGTGCTCAGCCGGTGCGCGACCAGGACGCGCGTGCACTTCAGGCTGCGCAGCTCGTGCTGCACCTTCTGCTCGGTGACGGTGTCGAGCGCGCTGGTCGCCTCGTCGAGGATCAAGATGTCCGGCTCGCGCAGCAGCGCGCGCGCGAGCGATAGGCGCTGACGCTGCCCGCCGGACAGCGACGTGCCGCCATCGGCGAGCATGGTGTCATAGCCCATCGGCATGCGCGCGATGTCCGCGTGCAGACACGCCAGCTCGCAGGCCCTCTGCACCGCGGTATCGGGCACCGTGGGCTCGAACAGCGTGACGTTGTCGCGCAGCGTGCCCGAGAACAGGCGCGTGTCCTGCGTGACGATGCCCAGCCGCTCGCGCAGGCGCATCAGGTCCATCTGCGCGAGCTGCACACCGTCGTACGAGACGCCGCCGCTGGCGGGCTGATAGAGGCCCGCGAGCAGGCGCGCGAGCGTGCTCTTGCCCGAGCCGGAGGCGCCCACGATCGCGACCGCCTCGCCGGGCTGGATCTCGAACGTCACGCCCTCGAGCGTGGGCTGCTGCTCGCTCGGGTAGCGGAACGACAGCTCGCGCACCTCGATCAAGCCCGCCAGCGGCCGCGACACCGCGTCCGAGCGCGTGGGCTCCACCGGCGAGTCGAGCACGTCTTCGAGCCGCGCCATGTAGCTCTGCAGCTGACTCAGCTTGAGCGTGGTCGTGACCAGGTTCGCGACCGGCTCCAGGAAGCCCGAGCCCAGCGCGGACAGCCCGAGCATGATGCCGAGCGAGAGCGAGCCATCGAGCACCTGGTAGGCGCCGGTCAACAGCAGCGCGATCGGCCCGAGGAAGCGCAGCGTGCCGAGCAACGACGAGTACGTGATGTCGAACTCACCGCGCGCGAGCGAGGTGTTGAGCACGTCGACGTACAGATCGGTCCAGCGGGCGGTCGCACGTGGGCCTGCGCCCATCGACTTCAGCGTCTCGATGCCCGCGAGCATCTCGACCTGGTAGGCCTCCAGCCGCGACTGCGTGGCCAGGCCCTCGGTCATCAGCTCGGCGTTCCGCTTGCTCGCGAACAGCACGATCACCAGCTGCGTGAGCGCGACCACGGATGCCACCAGCGCGAGCTTGGGTGCCGCGCCGACCAGCAGCACGAAGTACACGAGCACCAGCGCGCCATCGAGCAGCGCCGACAGCGCACCCGTGGTCAGCAGCTCGCGGATCGCGGCCTGGCTGCTCAGGCGCATCATCAGATCGCCCGTGGTGCGCTGCTGGAAGAACGTGTACGGCAGCGCGAACAGGTGCTCCACGAAGTCGAGCGACATCTTGGTCTCGATCTGCGTGCGCAGGTGCAGGAACAACCGGCCGCGCAGGAATGTGGACAAGAAGTAGAACGACGACATGGTCAAGCAGCCGGCGCCCACCAGGTAGAGCAGCTGCAGGTCCGCGCGCGGAACCACCTTGTCGACGATCGCGCCCGTCAGCGCCGGCACCGCCAGCGCGAGCAGCTGCAAGAAGAACGAGCTCAACAGCACGCGCGACCAGATGCCGCGCACGCCGAAGATCCAGTCGCGGTAGCGCTTGTAGCGGCTCTTGCGCTCGGGCTTCTCGGTCTGGAACGTCTCGCTCGGCTCGAGCACGATCGCGACGCCGGAGAGCGACTTGCTCGCCTCCGCCAGCGAGAGCTTACGGTGCCCGATCGCCGGATCGACGATGTACAGGTGCTTGCGATCCGAGCGCTGGTAGACGACGAAGTGGTTCAGGTCCCAGTGCAGGATCGAACCGGGCGTCAGGTACTGCAGCGTGTTGAGGTCGACCTGCACGCCGCGCGCGCGGAAGCCGTAGTTGCGGGCCGCGGTCAGCAGCTGCTTGGCGGTGACGCCGTTGCGCCCGCCGCCGAGCTGCAGGCGCACGGCGTGGATCTGCGTCTCCTTGCCGAAGTACGTCAGCGCCATGCTCAGCGACGCGGCGCCGCAATCGGTGGGCGTCAGCTGGGCGTGGAACGGGATCTTCTTTTCGCGGCCGAGGCGCAGCCGGCTGAAGACGGACGCCTTCCTCGCGTCGCTCGCGTCTTTGTCACTGCCAGACACGTTCCACCCACTGTTTGAGGCCTGGCAAGAAGGCGTATGCGACCGGCTCGTTGCGCACGATCGTCTCCGCCTTGCCGTGCATGCCGTGTGCGAACTCGAAGCGCTCGCCATCGGCCTCGAAGCTGCCGCTCGGCAGCGAGGCCTGTACCAACACCACCGGCCCCGAGAGCTGCATCGAGTCGGCCTGCTCGCGCCCGAGGTAGCGCACCGCCTCCGCCGGACCGACGATCTGATCGCCCACGTCTTGCACGGTCAGCTCGTGCGCGCGGCGGTGAAAGCCATCGAGCTCGAAGCGCAGCTTGGCGCCCGGCTTGAGCAGGGGACGGTAGCGACCGGGGAGCAAGGCCACCACGTTCGTATCGGCCTGTTCCCCGCGCAGCTCCAGCACGGCGACGCCGGGCTCGATCAGCTGACCTGCACGCACGCGCACGTCGCCCACGACGCCGCGGTGCGGAGCCCGCATCGAGCGTTGTTCCAGCCGCGACCGAGCCAGCTCGCGGCGCGTACGCAAGGTCACCAACGCCTCGCGCGCGTGGGCGTCGTTGGGGCGCTGCATCAGCTTCACGAGCTGGTCGTCGAACTCGCGCGTCGCGGCCTCCAGGTCCGAGGCTTCCTCGGAGGAAAACAGCTGCAGCAGCACCTGCCCCTCTTCCACTTGGTCACCGGGCTTGACCTCGACGCTGCGCACGAGCGCGGCATGGGTCGAGCTGAGCGCGGTGCGGCCATCGATGCGCACCAGCGCCGGGCCACTCGCGTACTCGTTCACGCGGCCGACGGCCACGAAGTACGCCGCGGCGCAGAGCGCGACCACCAGCAGGCGCATGCCCCAGGCCGTG
>DASUME010000146.1:0-2105 GCA_036277895.1 Polyangiales bacterium | reverse complement strand
GCCTGCGCCGCGCTGCCGAGCTTGGAGAACGGCGGGCCGTCGCCATCCATACGCCAGCGGGCGAGATTGGCGCGGGTGGTGTTCATGTAGAGCGCGGTTTCGGCGCTCGTCATCCAAGGATCCCGAGGTTCGGGGGCGGGTCCCTGGTGATCGTGTTCTGTGCTGGTGAAGCGTCTTGCCATGAGACGCAGCGTCTTCAGTTACGCGCTGCGGATCCCTAGGAATGGCTGGACTCGCCGCACCGCCTTTGTGATTGACAGCAAGCCCGGCGACGCCTCCCGTCGGGGGCCGCTACAGTGCGTTCTTCAAAAGCGAATGCGCATCGCGCGCGCCCCAGGCCTCGAGGATCCGCTCGGCGTAATCGGCGCACGTCCTGCGAGCCCAGCTGTCTACGGCCACGAGCTCCAAGCGGTCTGCGTCCCGGTGTTTTTCCGCCAGCGATCGAATGGCATCGGTGATCCGAACGCGAACCGAGTCCTCTCCAACGTCGGCCCTACTGAACGGACCAACGAAGGAGTGTGGAACTCCAATCTCGCCGAGCCAAACGGCGGAAGCATCGGCGACCAACCGAGCGCGAGCAACCTCGCTCAGCGAGTGCGGGCCGCGTGGCATTGCGTGCAGCCATTCGGCTACCGCCGCAATGAACGCCTTTGCGACTTCCGACTTACGGTCGGAGGCGCCTACCGCACGCATGCGGCCGAGCAGAGCGCGCCCCGTGCGCGCGAACTGGTCGCGTGCGCCCGCGTCATTCAGCGCGTGAGCGGCCTGCAGGCCCTCCAAAGCGTCGACCGCGTCGTGGACGTCGGGAGTCTGCAAGTCGAGCGGTGTTTTCCGCAGGTACTCGCTGGCAGCCTTCAAGGCTCCGAGGATGCGTTGCACATCGGGTCGCAACAGGTGCTGCTCAATGTTGGGTAGATCAGATCGCGGCACGAGAACGCGACCATACGCGCCGTTGTCTTGCCGCTGCAGCTCGTGCTGCAGGTGGAAAAAGATCCGCTCGATCTCTTCCTCCGCCACCCCATCCCTGCGCGCGCTCTCGGCGAAGGTCCCCAGAGCCCTGCGAATCCGGTGGTCACGCTCGACCAGCGCACGAGACGGTTTCGGCAGCTCGATCGATGTTGGAGTCAGTGGCCCCGCCTCGGGGCGCCCGCTCGAACCGCCGACGTGTGCCGCCGACGGATGTTGAGGCGGCTTGCTCGCCGCGGACTTCCGCGTAGCCTTCTTCTTGGTCATCGCCTTGACCCGTGCCCTCGGAGCGCTCGAACGCTCGCGGGGGTTTCCTACATCAGGACGGGGGCTGGTGCCCGCTTCGTCAGGCCAGCGCGGCTTGCTCGCGTGCGGGTGCGTGCCGCACTTTTGCTGCGTCCGTCGACGGCCTAGGCTGCTGCGTATCGCGTCGAGCGGTCGCGATCATTCGAGCGAGTTGCGCCTCGATCTGCATCGCCGCCTCGACGGTGCGGGCCTCGCGGGGAATGCCTCGAAACGTCCCCAAGTAGTGACGCTCGGCAACCTGCGTGCTGTGCCCGAGCTGCCGGCTGCTGCGATGGATGGACGCGGCTCCGAAGATGCTCGGCGCGTTCGTGAGGTACGTCCCGCAGGTGCGGCGCAGCGCCTGCCAGGTGAACGCCGCAGGTGCCCCGTACTCGTCGCGCATGCGGTTGGCCGCTGCCTCCGCCGTGGACCGGGTCAGCTCGAACACGCGCCCTTTCCCGCCAACGGCGTCGTGCATGACGCCGAGAAGCTCGTGCAGCGCTGGCGAGACGGCGAGATCGATCGTTCGCGCGCGGCGCGTCTTGGTGTTCGATCCGCGCAGGTGCACCTCGCCGACTTGGCGCCCCTCGTTGTCGACGGCGTCGAGGTCAACCTGCTTCCAAGGCAAGCCGATGGCCTCGCCGATTCGGCAGCCGGTGAGGAGCACGTAGGCGACCAGCGGCGCGATCGGCTCGTAGCGCTGCGTGGTGCCGAGCTCGCGCACCCCGGCGTGTTCCTCGCGCGTGACCTTGAACATGACCGCATCGTGGCGCAGCGCGGATTCGAGCAGCTGTCGGCACTCAGCCGGTTTGAGGAAGTCGCCGCGCTCGACGGTCGCGGTGACCTTCTTGAGC
>DASUME010000145.1:0-11284 GCA_036277895.1 Polyangiales bacterium | reverse complement strand
TCGCCCTCTTCGAGCCGCGGCAAGAACTCGGCGCCGAGCTGCATCGCCAGGAAGCCAGTCAAAGCCAGAGCCCCAGCCGCGACCAGCAACGTTGGCGCCGGGCGTGCCAGCGTCAGCGACAGCGCGCGGCCATACCAGCCTCGCAGCTTGCCCCACACGCCCGCGTTCTCGTCGTGCGCGTGCTTGGGCGCCTGGAGCAAGAACGCGCAGAGCGCGGGGAACGCCGTCAGCGAGAACGCCAGCGCGCCGAACAGCGCCAGCGCCACCGTGATCGCCATCGGCTGGAACTGCCGCCCCTCGACGCCCTCGAGCGACATCAGCGGCAGGTACACGAGCAGGATGATCGCAAGCGAGAACGCCACCGGGCGCGCGGCCTTGCGCATCGCCTCGCTCACCGCGTCGGCGATGTCCTCGCGCTTCTGGATGTGCTTGATCGCGATCGCCGCCAGCGTGGTCTCCAGCATCACGATCGCGCCATCGACCAGCAGGCCGAAGTCGATCGCACCGAGCGACATCAGGCTGCCGGTGACGTTCAGCTTCACCATGCCGATCAGCGCGATGCCCATCGAGAGCGGGATCGCCAACGCCGCGATCAGCGAGCCGCGGAAGTTGCCGAGCGTCATGAACAACACCAGCACCACCAAGCCTGCGCCCTCGGCCAGGTTGATCACCACCGTGTCGAGCATGCGGTTGATGAACTCCGCGCGATCGTAGAACGAGTGGATCTCCACGCCCTCCGGCAGCTCCTTCTGGATGATCGCGAGCTTCTCCTTCACGGCCGCGACCACCTGCCGCGAGTTCTCGCCGATCAGCATCATCACCGTGCCGGTGACGATCTCGCCCTCGCCGAGCTTGGTCACCGCTCCGAAGCGCACGCTCTTGCCGACGCGTACCTCCGCGATCTGGCCGAGCAGCGTGGGCGTGCCGTGCTCGACCTTGACCACCGTCTTCTCGATGTCCTCGAGGTTGTGGAACAGCGCATCGCCGCGGATCGTGAAGCTCTCTTGCTCGTGCTCGATGTAGCCGGCGCCGAGCGCGCCGTTGTTGGCGCGGATCGCCTCGTGCACCTGCGCGAGCGTCAGCTTGTGCGCGCGCAGCCGGCGCGGGTCGAGTACGACCTGGAACTCCTTGGCGTCGCCGCCCATGGCGTTCACTTCGATCACGCCCTTGACCGAGCGCAGCTTGTACGCGACCACCCAGTCGAGCAGCGTGCGCAGCTCCATCGGCGAGTGCTTCTTCGAGCTCAGGTAGAACTCGTAGATCTGACCGAGGCCCGTCGACACCGGCGCCAGCTCGGGACGGCCGTACTCCGGTGCGATCGCGGCCTCGGCGTTCTTGAGCCGCTCGGACACCAGCTGACGCGCGAACCACACGTCCGTGCCCTCCTCGAACACGGCGGTCACGACCGACACCGCGGTGCGGCTGATCGAGCGGATCTCCGTCACGTGCGGCAGGCCGTTGAGCGACATCTCCACCGGATAGGTGAGGAACTGCTCCACCTCCAGCGGGGACAGGCCCGAGCCGCCGGTCAGGATCTGTACCTGCGTAGGCGTGACGTCGGGCACGGCGTCGACCGAGAGCTGTTGGAGAGCGAACCCCGAAGCGGCAGCGATCGCGAGCCAGATTACGAGCACGACGCCGCGTCGCCGAACGGAGAACTGCACCAAGTTTTCGAGCACGGCCCCAGGCTAGCGGGGCCGGCGAGGGCGAGCCTTACGCGAACATTAAGAACCTGTCATGCGCGGCCGGGCTATCGTTCGGGCAGTGAAAATTCTGGTCGCCGAGGATGACCGCAAGCTCGCACTGTTCCTCCAGCGCGTGCTGGCGGAAGAGGGCTACGTCGCGGACACCTGCGCCTCCGGCACGGATGCGATCACGCAAGCGAGCTCGGGGCTGTATCAGCTGCTGGTGCTCGACTGGATGCTGCCCGGCCTGGATGGCCTCGAGGTGTGTCGACGGCTGCGCAGCCAGGGCAGCACGCTGCCGATCTTGATGCTGACCGCACGCGCTGAGGTGAAGGAGCGTGTGCTCGGCCTCAACGCGGGCGCCGACGACTACATCGGCAAGCCGTTCGAGGTCACCGAGCTGGTCGCGCGCGTGCAGGCCCTGTTGCGCCGTGCGGCGGGGCACTCGCAGCTGAGCGCAGGCCCGCTGCTGCTCGATCAGATCCAGCGCCGCGTCACGCTCGAGGGCAAGGAGCTGGAGCTCACGCAGCGCGAGTTCGCGTTGTTGCTGCACCTGCTCCATCACCGCGAGCGAACGGTCAGCCGCAGTGAGCTGCTGAGCAGCGTCTGGTCGACGCAGTTCGATCCGGAGTCGAACGTGATTGAGGTGCACATGAGCCGCCTGCGCAACAAGCTCGGCGCGCACTCCTACATGATCGACACCGTGCGCGGGCGCGGCTATCGGTTACGTATCGAGCGCGAGCCGTGAAGCTACGGGCGCGCTTGTCCGCCACCGTCGCGGCGCTCTCGCTGGCCACGCTCGGCGGTTCGTTCTTCGCCGTCTACAAGGCGAACAACCGCGCGCAGGAGCGCCAGCTCGACGACGCGCTGGTGCACGAGGCGCACGAGGAAGCCAACGAGGCGGCCACCGGCGGCGGCGACGACCTCAAGATCAGCGCGCGCCCGGGCCCGCAAGCGAACGACACCGGCCCGCTGACCAAGTACGCCGTGATCTACGCGCCCAACGACCGTGTGCTCGACGCGACCGAGAGCTTTGGCGGCGCGCTTCCACGTCAGCTGCGCGAGCCGCTCGGGCGGCCCTTCGACCTCTGGCACGGCAAGGAGCACCTGCGCGCCGTGTTGGTGCCGATCCCGGGCGCGCTGCACACGCGCTTGCTGCTCGCGGCGCCCCGCACCGATCTCGATGGCGATGAGGCGTTCCTGGGGCGCGCGATGCTGAGCGTGTTCGCGTTCGCGTTCGGCTGGGTGGTGTTGGTGTCGACCTGGGTGGTGCGCACGTTCACGCGCGGGCACGAGGCGGTCGCGGAGGTGGCGCGCAAGGTAGCCGACGGAGATCTCGACGCGCGCGTGAGGCTGAGCGCGCGCGACGACGAAGTGGCGCAGCTCGGCCGCGACGTGAACCAGATGATCGCGCAGCTGTCCGCGCTGCTCTCGAACCACCAGGTGTTCATCGCCCACGCCGCGCACGAGCTGCGCTCGCCGCTGACTGCCCTGTACGGCGAGCTCTCGCATGCCCTGCGCAAGTCGCGCAGCGCCGACGAGTACGAGCAGGCGATCGAAGAAGCGCTCGACGCCACCAAGCGCCTGATGGCGCTGGCCGAAGATCTGCTCGCGCTGGCGAGGCTCGCCGATCGCGACGTAGAGCCGCCGCAGAAGGTCGAGCTCGGTGCGCTCGTGGAGCACTTGTCGCGCACGCTCACGGCCGAGTCCCAGCAGCGCGGCGTGCCGATCGAGATCGAGGGCCAGGCGGGCGCGGTGGCGGGGCGACCGCTCGATCTCGAGCGACTCCTACGCAACCTGCTGGAGAACGCGCTGCGCCATGCGCCGCAGGGCAGCCCGGTACGGGTGGTGCTGGAGGGCGGCCCCGAGCGGCGTGTGCGCGTGGCCAACCGCGGTGGGCCGATCCCCGAGTCCGATCGCGAGCGCATCTTCGAGCCCTTCTGGCGCGGCGCGTATGCGAGCGCCGATGGCCACCCCGGCGCGGGACTCGGGCTCGCGATCGCGCGCCAGATCGCCGTCGGCCACGGTGGACAGCTCGCACTCGCCGCGCCCGAAGGTGACGCCGTGGAGTTCGTGCTCAGCCTGCCTCCTGGCTAATTCGGCGCGCCTCATCCATATCTTGAAGGGGGAGGACGCACTTGAAGGTTCTCGGGTTTCGAGCGAGCCGCGTCGTGGGGATTCTGGTGCTGTGCCTGCTGGTAGCGGGCGCGCTGTTCGCGTATCGCCAGCACCGGCGCCGCGAACGAAACAAGCCACCGCCGACGCAGCGCGAGCTGGTTCAGGCCGCGATCCAGGCACGTCCTGGCGATCCCTGGCCGCGCGGCGAAGGCCACGTGCTGCTCGCGGAGCCGGGCTCACGCGAGTGGGACAAGGGCTACCACGAGCCGGGCGGCAGCTTCAGCCCGTCGGCGGGCACGTTCGGGATCGCGATCTGGGTCAGCGACGCGCAAGGAAAGCTGCTCGCGACCAGCGACTCGATCCCGCTCGACAAGATCGAGCAGCGCTTCGAGGCGGTGCACTCGAGCACGCCGGCGCTCGTCACCGAGACGCCGTACTACCGCGCGCGCTGGCACTGCGAGGAGGTCGGCGACTACACGCTGGCGCTGGAGCCGCTCGGCGACGCGCAGCTCTCGATCGTCGTGCGCAGCGTGGGGCCCGCAGGCGGACCGGTACGGCACCTCGCGTGGGCCAAGGACGCACTCACCGTCAGCCACCGCTGGTCGGTCGCGTTCGGCGAGGGCGCCCAGCGTGTGAAGCTCGGCGAAGAAGGGCCAGACTGGACCGCGGCTGGCACGGGAAAGGCCGACGCGACGGCGACCTCGCAGACCGGCTGGGCCTTCGCGCGCGTCGACGTACAGGGGAAGCTGGCGCTGACGGTGCACGACCTGCGGCCCACCGCGCCGGGCGGGCTCACGGTGACCTACCCGCCGGAGGATCACCTCCAGCTCCCGGACGCGCGCTTCGTAGACAGTCTGTACGCGCAGGAGCAGCACCTGCTGATGTCGCTGGTCGGCGACGAGGCGCGCCCCGGCGAGCCGATCAACTACCCCCTGCCCTGGCTGCGCGACGGAGCGTTCACCGCGGTCGCCCTCACGCGCGCAGGCCAGCTCTCGATCGGCCGCCGCATGGCGCGCTACTACGCC
Organism: Polyangiales bacterium; assembly: GCA_036277895.1. GTDB lineage: Bacteria > Myxococcota_A > Polyangia > Polyangiales > DASUME01 > DASUME01. The sequence goes on along the minus strand of DASUME010000145.1, from coordinate 6,456 downwards.
AACCACGACTTCTTCGGCGGCTTCGGCTCCGAGGGCGACGCGATGGGCTTCGGGCTGTGGGTGATCGACGAGGTCACGCAGCGCGCGCACGACCCGGAGCTCGATCGTGAGCTGTGGCCGCACGTCTACCGCAAGGCCGAGTTCATCAAGACGCTGATGGAGGCCACGGAGACGATCCGCGTGCGTCCGGTCCAGGGACCGATCGTGCCGAACCTGCGCGACGACCCCTGGATGTCGAAGGACATCGATCTGGTCGCCGACAAGGCGAGGGACGGGCTGATCATCGGGCGCATGGATGGCCATCGCCCGATCCTCTACATCAACGCGGTCAACTACATGGGGCTACGGCGGGCGGCGCGCATCGCCGAGCGCATGGGCGAGCCCGGAACCGCGCAGCGCTGGCGCGACCGCGCGAGCAAGCTGCGCACGGCCTGGCGGCGCGGCTTCGACACGGAGGAGCGCAACAACGATCGCACCTCGATCTCCACGCTCTGGCCCTCGTTCATCGGGCTCGACGTGAAGCCCGAGTTCACGAAGCTGCTCGACGAGCGCTGGAAGGCGCAGCGCGACGACAAGGGCGCGTACAAGACCGTGCGCGAGTGGACCTACTTCGACGCTGCCGAGATGCACCAGTACGTGATGCTCGGCCAGCCAGACAAGACCTGGACCACGCTCGACTACTACTTCGCGCACCAGCAGTCGTCGCCCGGCCTGTACACCTGGAGCGAGGGCACCGGAGAAGAGAACACGTTCGGGCTCTGGAACCAGGTGCGCGGCTGGCTCAAGCCCAAGCACGTGACGCCGCACTACTGGACCGCATCGGAGATGCTGCTCCTGCAGCTCGACATGCTCGCGTACGTCGAGGAGTCCGAGAGCGCGCCCACGTACGTGATCGGTGCCGGCGTGCAGAAGAGCTGGCTCGACGAGCCGATGCATGTCTCGGGCATCGGAACTTCGCGCGGCACGGTCGACTGGAGCTGGGACAACGGCAAGCTGAGCGCCACCATCCACGGTGAACAGGCCCCGGTGCGCGCGGGCCCCGCGTTCGATGACGTGAAGGTGGAAGCGCAGTTCGCGCCATGAGCAAGCTCAAGACCTACGGCTTGCTGTTCGCGCTCACCGTGCTCACGCGGCTCGATACCTATGCGCTGAGCGACATCGAGTTCGACGAGTCCGTCTACTTCCTGATGGCGCGCGCGATGACGCAGGGTCATGCGCCGTACACCGCGATCTGGGATCACAAGCCGCCGGGCATCTACGGCGTGTACTACGTCGCGATCACGCTGCTCGGCCAGTCCGCGTTCGCGGTGCGCGTGTTCGCCACGCTCGCGATCGCGCTCTCGGGCTGGCTCGCGATCCAGCTCCACCAACGGCTGCGACCAGGCGCGAGGTACGCATGGGTTCCGGGCGTGTTGGTCGTGCTGATGTTCCGCAAGTACGGCGGCCAGGGCGCCAACAACGAGCTGTTCTTCGTGCCGGCCGCGGCAGGCTCGATCCTCTTGCTGTTGACCGCGGTGCAGAACCAGGGCGCGCGGCGGCCGCTGCAGCTGCTCGGCGCGGGCGCGCTCGCGGGCATCGCGTTCTGGATCAAGTTCAACGTCGTGCTCGAGATCCAGGCCGCGGGGGCGTTCGCCGTGCTGTTGCTCGCGGACAAGCACCCGGCCCGCATGCGCCGCATCGGCGAGGAGGTGATCTACGCCGCGATCGGCTTCCTGATCGTGGCCGCGCTCGTGATCACGCCGTTCGCGCTCGCAGACCTGCTCGGGCTGTTCCGCTACTCGACGATCGAGGCCAACGTGCGCCACGTGGGCAATCGCATGACGCCGCTGGAGTCCTTCGCGTTCCTGCTGAAGGTGCTCGAGGAGTCGATGGCGCAGTGGGCACTGGTGGTCGCGGGCGTGGTGTTCCACCTGCGCAAGGATCGCGATCCGATCCTGGCGCGGCAGTACACGTTCGTGGCCGCCTGGCTGCTCGGCGCGCTCGCGTCCGCGCTCGCTCCCGGCCAGCCGTACGACCACTACGCGCTCGAGATGGCGGTGCCGCTCTGCCTCGCCGCCTGGCTCACGTTCGAGGACGTGTTCCTGCCGCACCTGCAGGGCCGTGCGGCGGTGGCGGCGCTGAGCTTCCTGATCCTCGGCAGCACCGGCACCAGCTTATTCCAGGTTCCGCTCAACGTCGGCCGCGAGCTCGCGTCGCTGATCAAGCGCCGTTCGCTGGAGTCGATCGACACCTCACGCTGGGTCACCAACTACATCCGCGAGCACACGCGAGGCGACGACGTCACGCTCTACGTGATGGACGGCCAGCCGCTGCTCTATCACCTGCTCGAGGTCGATCCACCCACGCGCTACGCGTTCCCTCCGTTCTTGCTCGACCCGCACTTCGAGCACGTCACCGGCTCGGAGGCGAAGCCCGAGGTCGCGCGCATCCTGGCCGAAAAGCCCGAGTGGATCGTACGCCGCGTCGATCCGTTCAAGGAGAGCCTGATGATGCGCGAGCACATCGCCGAGCTGATCGCGCACGACTACACGCTGGAGACCACGATCCACAACCTGGACGTGCTGCACCGCGTGGTTCAGTAGATGTGATGCCTGCGTGGCTCGAGGAAGTAGCCACCGGGGCCAGCTTCCGCGAGCTCGGCCGCGCGCGCCTTGAGCTCGGCGGGCAGGTCGCTCTCGCCAAGCACGCGCAGGCTCGCGCGCACCTCTTCGCTGCGCACGCCGGCGGCCGCGGTCTCGATCGCCTCGCGCACGAAGTCCGGGTCGCGATCGGCGAGCGCGCGCACCAGGATGCGCGAGCCCACGTCGCTCGAGAGCTGCGTGGTCGCCATCAACGCAGCCCGGCGCGACTCCACGTCCTGGCTCGCGATCAGTGCCTCGGCGAGGGACTGCGCGCGTGCAGGCGCCGAGCTGAGCAGCCCCAGCATGCCTGATGAGGCGGTGGCGGGCGTACGCGCGATCTCCTCCAGTCGCTCGATCGCGCCGGGCGTGCCGAGCGAGGCGAGCGCGTTTGCCGCGGCGCCGACGACGTCCGGGCTGCGATCGCGTGTGGCACGCAGCAGCGCCGCCTCCGACTCGGCGCCGGGCAGCTGGCCGAGCGCCTGCACGGCCTCGCGCCGCACGGTGTCGTCGCTGTCCGAGAGCGACTTGCGCAGCGTGCCCACCACGGCCGGATCACCGCTCTGCGCCAGCGCCCACATCGCCGACGCGCGCTTCTGCGGATCGCCGCTGGTGGCGAGCGCCTCGGTGAGCTTGCGGGCCTCGGGATCGTTGCGCTGCGCGAGCGCCCAGAGTGCACGCGACGCCACGCCGCTCTCGCTCGCCTGCGCCAGCGCCATCAGCGCCGCGCGCGCCTCCGGCGAGTCGTCCTGCGCCAGGATCTCGAGGCCACTCGCGTTGCCCTTCTCGACCTGCGCGAGCGCGATCCGCCGCGCGCGCTGGGGATCCGCCGAGTCCTGGTTCAACATCTGCAGCGCCATCGGCGCCAGGTTGCCGCCCGAGGTCGCCACCGACTCGATCACGTCGAGTGCCTGGTCGCCGCCCATGCGCGCCAGCGCCTGCAGCGACTGCGAGGACGTCTGCGGTGAGCCTGCCCGCGCGAGGCTCTCCAGCTTCGCGAACACGTCGTCCTGCGGGTGGTTCACGAAGTACTCGATCGCGACGTTCTGCGCGCCTGGGGTGCCATCGAGCGCACGCACCATCAGCTCTTGCACGCCCGGTCCGTCGAGGTCCGAGAGCGCCTGCAGCGCCTGCAGGCCGGTGCCGTAGTCGGCGTTCTTCTCGGCCAGCTCGAGCAAGGCATCGCGCGCCTCCGGGCTGCCGGTGCGAGCGAGCGCGCCCACGGCCATCTGCGCCAGCTCGGGCCGATCGTGCAACAGCGACAGCAAGGTCTCGGTCGCGGCCGCCCCTCCAACCTCGCCGAGCGCGTAGATCGCGCTCTGCTGCGTCTGGCGATTGCCCTGGCGCAGGTAGCCCTGGAGCACGCCCACCGCGCGCGGATCGCCGCTGCGGCCGAGCGACATCAACAAGCGCTCGCGATCGTAGCCGTTGCCATCCCTGAGCAGCTCGGCCAGCAGCGAGACGGCCTCGCTCGCGCCCGAGTCGGCGAGCGTGCACGCAACCGATACCCGCATCGCGCGCGAGCGCTTCGCCGACAGCTCGATCGCCGCCTTCTGCGACGCGCGATCGGGATGACTCGCCAGCGCGATCAGGCCGGTCTCGGCGAGCATCGTGTTGTCGCCCTCCGCGAGCGCCTTCAGGGGCGCGAACGCGGCCGGGTGCAGCACGTTGCCCAGCGCCCAGCCCGTGCAGCGGCGCAGCTCCAGCGGCTGCCCCTCCTCGGTGAAGCGCGCGAGCTGCGAGACGGCGAGGTCGTCCAGCTCGGGCAGGCGCGACAGACGATCGATCACCATGCAGCGGTTGGACGTGGAGCTGGAGCGCTCCAGGCTCGCGAGCAGCATGCGCACGCGCGCCGAGCCGCTGCTGGTCGACCTGGAGGAGGAGCGGTGCGACTCCCGCGCCTCGTACGCTGCCGCCGTCGTCGCTTCGCGCTCTTCCACGCGCGCCTGCGTGCCCTGGAAAGGTAAGAACGCGCACACCGAGAGGGCTGCACCCGTGGTCACGCGCCAAAACCAGAGCTCACGCCGCGACTCGCTCCGCACGCTCCGCACCGCCATCGCTTACCTCGCCGGCAACGGACGCCAGGCGCGGGCGGAAGTTCAGAGCCACTTGCGATTTTTGCGGGTGAGCCGGCCGGCGCGCAGACTGGCGTACATGGAGAACGCCAGCCGGCTCACGATCGGCCGCGAGACCATTCTGTGCATGTCGCTGGCCGGCCGGCCCGGCACGTTCGGCTCTCGCTTCCACAACCACCTCTACGCCGCGCTCGGGCTCGACTACGTCTACAAGGCGTTCAGCACCCAGGACCTGCCGGCGGCGATCGCCGGCATCCGCGCGCTCGGCGTGCGCGGCTGCGCGATCTCGATGCCGTTCAAGGAAGCGTGCATCCCGCTGCTCGACGCGCTCGCGCCTTCGGCCAGCGCGATCGAGTCGGTGAACACGATCGTGAACGACGCCGGCAAGCTGACCGGGCACAACACCGACTACGCCGCGATCGCGCCGCTGCTACAGGGCATCGACACGGACACGCCGTTCGCGCTGCACGGCTCGGGCGGCATGGCGAAGGCGGTGGCCGCGGCCCTACGCGATCACGGCTATACGCGTGGCACGATCGTGGCGCGCAACGAGCAGACCGGACGTGCGCTGGCCAGGGCTTGCGGCTTCGGCTACCAGGTCACGCTCCAAGAACACCCGCGCATGCTGATCAACGTGACGCCGGTAGGCATGGCGGGACCGAACGCGGACGAGCTGCCGTTTCCTTCCGACGCGATCGATGCGGCCGAGCTCGCGTTCGACGTGGTCGCACTGCCGGTAGAGACGCCCTTCGTGCGCAGGGCGCGCTCGCTGGGCAAGCGCGTGATCACCGGCGGCCAGGTGATCGCGCTGCAAGCGGTGGGGCAGTTCGTGCTCTACACGGGCATCACGCCGAGCGACGCGCAGGTCGCAGCGGCGCAGGCGTACGCACTGTCACCAGGGTAACGTGCCGCCCTTGTAGTCGAGGAACGTGCCGCTATCGTCCGACGTGAGGCCGTCGAAGACCTTGCGCATCTTGGCGATGCTGTCTTGCACCGTGGTCGGCGCGCCGCGTCCGCCCATGTCGGTCTGCACCCAGCCCGGGTTGATCACGGCGGCGATCACGCCGCGGCCACGCAGGTCGAGCGCCAGGTTGCGGAACGTCATGTTGAGCGCGGCCTTGCTGGCGCGGTACGCGTGGTAGCCGCCGCTGGTCTCCTCGATGCTGCCCATGCCGCTGGTGACCGCGATCAGCAGCTTGCGCTCGCTGCGCGCGACCTGCTCCAGGAACGCGTTCGCGATCACGAGCGGCGCGACGGTGTTGATGCGCAGCGTCTCCAGCATGCCCGCCGCGTCGAGCTTGCCCACCGACTGCTGCGCGGGGCCCATCGTGCCCGCATTGTTGAGCAGCAGGTCGATCGGGTCGGTGAGCTCACGCGAGAGCGCGCGCACGCTCGCCTCGTCGCCGAGCTCCAGGCGGTGCAATGTGAGCTGTGCGTGGCGCTCGCCGAGCTGCGCGAGCTCCTCCGAGATCGCGCGAGCGCTCGCGAAGACGCGCCAGCCCGCTTCGGCGTACTGCTTGGCGAACTCGAGTCCGAGCCCGCGGTTTGCTCCCGTGATCAGGACTGACGGCATCTCTCACCTCGGCGCGGAGCATGCCGCGCTGTGGCCCGGCTCGCATCTCGGCGCGCACGCAGGTCGCGAGAGCGGGCGATGCATGCGCGCTTGCACCACGCGTAAAGCTGCAGGAAACGCGCGCTCACGCCGGAAGATTAACCGCAGCGGCCACGTACAAGGCATCGAGACGGTGCGTGCAGCCAGCGCA
>DASUME010000144.1:0-4730 GCA_036277895.1 Polyangiales bacterium | reverse complement strand
CGAGCGGACATGCAGAGCAGTTGCAGAGGCTGAAGCAGACGGCGCAAGTCTGCGACTCGCTGCGCACGCAGGTGGGCGAGCTGCTGGAGACGCGCCGCCCGGACCGTAAGCTGAAGGCGCTGGAGCTCGAGAGCGAGATCGATCGGGTGCTCGAGGCCGAGAGCTTTGGCACCTGGGCTTACTACCCGTGGTCCAATCGCCTGGTGCACGTGCTGCCCGCGGCCGAGTTCGCCGAGGTCCGCTCCAGCCGCAATCGAAACAAGATCACGCTCGAGGAACAGCAGCGCCTCGGCAAGGTCACGCTCGGTGTAGCGGGCCTGAGCGTGGGGCAGGCCACCGCGGTGACGCTCGCGCTGGAGGGGCTCGGCGGGACCTTACGGTTGGCGGACTTCGACACGCTCAGCCTGTCGAACATGAACCGGCTGCGCGCCGGCGTGCACGAGATCGGCGTCAACAAGGCGGTGGTCACCGCCCGCGAGATCTGGGAGTTCAACCCGTACGCACGCATCGAGCTGTTCGAGGACGGCATCGTCGACAACAACCTCGGCCGCTTCCTGGACGGGCTCGACCTGCTGTTCGAGGAGTGCGACGACCTGAAGATGAAGGTGCTGCTGCGCGAGGAAGCGAAGAAGCGCCGCATCCCGGTGCTGATGGAGACCAGTGATCGCGGCCTGTTCGACGTCGAGCGCTTCGACCTGGAGCCGGAGCGCCCGCTGTTCCACGGCCTGGTGGGCGAGCTGCGCGCGGAGCAGCTGTCCGGCCTGAGCACGTACGAGAAGGTGCCGGTGGTGTTGTCGGTCATCGGTGGCGAGACGATGTCGCCGCGGCTCGCGGGCTCGATGGTCGACGTCGACGCCACGCTCAAGACCTGGCCGCAGCTGGCGTCCGCGGTCGCGCTCGGGGGTGCGATCAACACGGACGTGGCGCGGCGCATCCTGCTCGGCTCGTTCCGCGGCTCGGGACGCTACTTCGTGGACCTCGAAGACATCATCGCGGACGGTCGCGAGGTGGCGCTGCATCAGGGTGGCGAGGCCGGCAAGACGATCGCGCCCACCAGCACGCGTCCACGCCGTAGCTCGCGGCGCTCGCTGTACGGCGAGCTGTCGCGCGAGCAGCTCGACCAGATCGTGCACGCGGCCACGCTCGCGCCGAGCGGCGGCAACGTGCAGCCGTGGCGCTTCGTGTTCGACGAGGCGGCCTCGGTGCTGCAGTGCTGGCTGGTGCCGGAGCGCGCGCGCACATTCCTCGACTTCCAGCGCCGCGCCTCGCACCTCGCGTTCGGCGCGCTGGCGGAGAACATCCGGCTCGCGGCTGCACGCGAGGGCTTCGAGGCGGTGATCGAGGCGTTCCCCGATCCCGGCAAGCCCGAGCTGATCTGCGTGGCGCAGCTCGATCCCAACCGCGTGTCGATGGCCGGCGCGCGCGAGCGTCTGCTCGCGGACTGGATCGAGAGCCGCGTCACCAACCGAAAGCTCGGCGCGCGCACCAAGCTCTCGGAAGCCGTGGCGGGCGAGCTGCGCGCGATGTTCGCAGGCGCTTCGTGCCGCCTCACGCTGATCGAAGCACCGCAGCTGTTGGACGCGCTCGGCGACGCACACGGCGAGACCGAGCGCCTGCGCATGCTGCACCCGCTGATGCACGACGAGCTGATGGGCGAGGTGCGCTGGTCGCTCGCCGAAGCCGAGCGCACGCGCGACGGCATCGACGTGGCCACGCTGGAGATGACGCCCACGGACCGCGCGGGCATCACAGTGCTGCAGCGTCAGGACGTGATCGAGGCGATGCGCCGGATCGACGGCGGGCACGGCTTGAAGAGCGCGTCGAAGAAGGCGCTGGCGTCGGCGTGCGCGTTCGGTGTGGTCGCCGGCCGAGGTACTTCGCCTGCGCACTACTTCGAGGCGGGCTCACGCGTGCAGCGGCTGTGGTTGCTCGCCAATGCGCGCGGCCTCGCGCTGCAGCCGATGACCGCGATGCTGTACGTGTTCGCGCGGCTCGACGGCCGTACGGCGGGGCTCTCACCGCGCGAGGTCTCGGCGTTCCAGAGCGCACGCGAAGCGTTCCGCGCGCTGGTGCCCCCGGCCGAGGGCGAGACCGAGCTGTTCGCGTTTCGGCTCGCGGAGGCCGAGGCGCCGAGCGGCAGATCACTGCGCCGGCCATTCGATGAGCTGCTGGAGTTCAAGTAGCCAAGCAAGCGAGCTTGCAGGCGCAGCGCCCTTCGCGACCGAGCCTACCCGGTAGGTAGAAAGCTGTCCTGGCGTCCCGACCTAGCGTCTAGATTCCGCACACCATGGAGGTGCTCGGATGAGGACGTTGAAGTGGGTGGGGCTCGGTGCGGTGCTGCTGACGACGAGCGCGGCTGCAGCCAAAGGCTGGAGACACGGCGGTGGCCATCATCACGGTCCGCAGCGCGACGACGAGTGCACGGCGTTCTACGGACCGTTCAGCTCGCAGACGGGTGAGCCCTGTGAGTCTCCGATCGGCTTGTGCACGCACGGCGCGCTGCAGGGGGAGATCCCGGCGCAGTATGACTTCACGTTCGAGACGCTGGAGTCCGCCAACGACGCCAGCGATCCGAGCAAGTTCGTGTACACGGGCTACAGCGTGGTCACCGCGCTCGATGGCTCAGGCGTGGCGTACACCGACGATACCGGCATCATCCACATGACCGAGAGCGGCCCCGCGCCGTTCGTGACCAAGGCGATCATCGTCGACGGCACGCGCAAGTTCGCCAACGCGGACGGCGGCTTCGTCGCCACCGGCAACCTCACGTTCGAGACCGGCTTCGCCGTGGGCAACTACAGCGCCGTGCTCTGCAAGCCCAAGCGGCGCTGAGCGTCCGCTGTAGCACTGCAACCGACGCCGTCTCACCGGAGACGGCGCGTGTTGGCGCGCGATACCATCGTCGTGTGGAGCGTCGTCTGATCGGTGATCGCGTCGAGTTCGACAACCCGTGGGTCGAGCTGACCGCGTTGCCCGCAGCCGTGCTGTTCACGTCCCTGTTTGCGTGGAGTCCGGTGGGCCGCGTGTTGCTGGTGCCGTTCCAGATCCAGTTTCACGAGCTCGGTCACGCGATGATGGCGTGGCTCTCGTCGCGCGCGGCCTTACCGCTGCCGTTCGGCTTCACGTTCTGGACCGAGGAGCCGTCGCGCTTCACCGGCGCGTGCATGCTGTTCTTGATCGGCGTGTTGTTCGTGCGCTCGCTGCGCGAGCATCGTCGGTTCGCGGTGCTGTTCGCGTGCGGGCTGCTGCTCGCGTTCGTGATCTTGTCGGGCTTCGTGTCGGTCGAGCGCTCGCGCATGTTCTTGTTGTTCGCGGGGCTCGCGGGCGAGCTGGTGCTGACGTCGCTCGTGATGATCGCGTTCTACTTCCCGTTCCCCGATCGGATGCGCTGGGACTTCCTTCGCTTCGTCGCCCTGTTGCCCGCGGCAGGCAGCTGGGTGTCCGCGGTCTCGATGTGGCGCGGGGTCGCGCGCGGCGCGCGCACGCTGCCGATGGGCTCGCTGCTCGGCGACGGCACGGGCGACCTCGATCGCCTGATGTACGAGTACGCCTTCAGCCAGGGCGAGATCATCTCGTTCTACGGCAAGCTCGCGCTGTCCACGGTGGTGCTGGTCGTGATGACCTACGCCGTCTTCGCGCTACGCGCCGGGCGCAAGCTCGGCTTCGTGCCCGCGTGGGACTGAGCTGGCTCACCCTGCTCGACGATTGTCAGCGTCACGTCGACTCGCCACTCTCCCACGATGACGAATCAAACACCCACGCGTGAACTGAGCATCGACGAACTGGAGCAAGTGATGGGTGCCGGCTCTGCGGCCGACACGCTGTCGATCTCCCAGTTAATAATCAAGGCCCAGATCGAGGCTCACGGCACGCAGAGCGCGATGGGAGCCGGGCTGCTCGACAGCGTCGCCGGCAGCCTCGCCTCGCTCTGGCGCTGACGACGGGGACTGCCGCGCGCTCACCCTGTCGCTCACCCTGTTCGCGTTTGCGAGCGCGGAGCGCGGTCTTCAGGCTTCCCCATGAAGCCGCGACGCGTCGTGCCGACGTGTACGCCTTCGCAAGGAGCCGACGATGAACGACACGGTCGAAACCATGAGCCTCGAAGAGCTCGAGCACGTCCAGGGTGGTGCCGATCAATTGACCGCTGATGGGCGCACGCTCGCGCTGCTGGCTGCCGCGGTCCGGCAGTCCATCACGTCCGTCGGAGAGAGCTACCGCAAGCTGTCCAGCTAGACGCTGGCAGCGAGCGGGGCGCGTTCCGGCTGCTCGCGCGACGAAGGCAGCTGCGCGCGCGCGGGGATGTACGACATCGCGCGCTCGGCCAGCGCGGTGATCGACAACGACGGGTTCACGCCCGGGTTGGCCGAGATCGTGGAGCCGTCGATCACGTACAGCCCGTCGTAGTTGAACACGCGGTGTTTGGCGTCGATCACGCCAGTCTCGGCGCTGTCGCCCATGCAGCAACCACCGAGGATGTGTGCGGTCGTCGGCACGTCGAGCAGCGGCTCGTAGTTGGCGTTCATCACCACGCCCTCGCACTTCTCGGCGAGCCGGAACGCCAGCGCCGAGGCCTCGGGCATGGTCGCCTTGGGCGCTTCGCCGACCTCCAGCTTGGTCATCATGATCCCGAACATGCCGCGCACGAAGCGCAGCGTGCCCTCGGTCGAGCGCATGTAGAGCATGATCATGTGCGCCTTGGCCCAGTCGCGCAGCAACAGCGCCTTGAGTAC
>DASUME010000143.1:0-4327 GCA_036277895.1 Polyangiales bacterium | reverse complement strand
GATCGCGATCGACTGCCACTCGGGCTTCGGCATGCTCGACCGGTTGTGGTTTCCCTATGCGCGCACGCGCAAGACGTTCCCGAACCTGGCCGAGGTGGTCGGGCTGAAGCGCCTGCTCGATCGCACGCTGCCGCACCACGTCTATCGCGTGGAGCCGCAGGCCAACGCGTACACGATCGAGGGCGACGCCTGGGACTATCTGTACGATCTCTCTCGATCGCTCGGCGCGGGCACCTTCGTACCGCTGACGCTGGAGATGGGGTCGTGGGCCTGGGTGCGCAAGAACCCGCGCCAGCTGTGGCAGCTCGACGGCGGCTTCAATCCCGTGCTGCCGCATCGCGTGAAGCGCACGCTGCGTCGTCACTTGCCGTTGTTCGATCTGTTGCTGCATGCGATCGCGAGCCACGAGGCCTGGGTGGCACCCGATGAAGACGTACGCCTACTGCGTGAGCACGAGGCGTTCACGACCTGGCCACGCACCTGAGCTTGTGACGCGCGAGTTTGCGCGCGTGTCACGGAAGTTTTCGTCGGCGTCGTCAGCGCGTGGCCTCGTGAAGGCACAAAGGTCAGGAGGAGGCAAACCACTCCATGACTCTCGAATCCCTCACGAAGCAGCACGACCCGGCGTACGTCATCCCGCTCACGCGCGCAGCGTATCCGCGCCACGCGCGCGGTGTGCCCCCGGGCGTGCATCGCTCCGGTCGCTACGCGGTCCGCTTCGCGAGCAGCGAAGAAGATCTGCGCTCGGTGCAGCGGCTGCGCTTCGAGGTGTTCAACCTCGAGCTGCACGAGGGCCTGATGGACTCGTACAAGACCGGCCTCGACAAGGACACCTTCGACGCCGACTGCCACCACTTGCTGGTGCTCGACGAGGCCGCGAACAAGGTCGTGGGCACCTATCGCCTGATGACGTCCGAGCTGGTGGGGCGTGAACAGCTCTACACCGCCAGCGAGTTCGATCTCGACGGCATCCCGGACTCGGTGCTCGGCCATGGCGCCGAGGTGGGTCGCGCGTGCGTCGACAAGGATCATCGCAACGGCCGCGTGCTGCAGCTGTTGTGGCGCGGCATCGCGCGCTACCTGGACTGGAACGACAAGCGCTACGTGTTCGGCTGCTGCTCGGTGCCCACGCTCGAGCTCGCGGAGATCGCGGGCGTGTCGCTGAAGCTGGCGCGCGAGGGGCACATGCACGCGCGCTACCACGCAGCGGTGCGACCGCTGCTGCGCGCGGGCAGAGAGCAGGTGGTCGCGAACGAGGGCGTGTCGCTGCCGCCGCTGTTCAACAGCTACCTGCGGCTCGGCGCCAAGGTCTGCGGTGGGCCGGCGCTCGACCGTGAGTTTAGTACGACCGATTACTTCGTGGTGTTGGATCTACGCGACGTGGAGCCGCGTTTGCTCGCGAATCTGGCCGCGCCCGGACTCTGGAAGAGCTGAGCCACTCGTCACGCGACGGTCATCGGGTAGCCGCGCTGAATCGCCCCGTGTCATGGTGCGTTCATGGCGCTGATGGGCAATTCAACGCGGGTCATGCTGCTGGCGGTCATGCTCGGCGGTTGTGCGAGTGCGCCGGCCACGCCGATCAACTCGGTGGCGCGCGGCGACCTCGCCTGCGAGCAGGTGAACGTCAACGAAGTCGCTGACAACCGCTACCAGGCCGTGGGCTGCGGCCGGACCGGCACCTACGCCCAGCTGTGCAGCGGCCGCAACTGCTCGTGGGTGCGCGTGCGCAGCGCCACCGAAGTGCAGCAGGGCTCCGGAGGCTACGCCGCCGCGGCGAGCAGCTACGGCCAGCGTCAGATCATCCCGGCGCCGCCGCCCGAGCAGCGCGAGGTCATCCAGGCCCCGCCGCCCGCGCAGCCGCAGCCGCGCGAGATCATCCAGGCCCCGCCGCCCGAGACGCAGGCCACCACGGACAGCGCGGCGCCCCAGCAGGTGCCGTACACGCCGCAGCCCACGCCGCTCTCGCAGGGTGACCTCTCGCAGCCCTACGAGACCGAGGTCCCGCTCGAGCCCACTGTGCAGCGCGTGCAGTACCCGCCGCCTGCGCCGATCGTCGAGGTGCGCCCGGCGCCGCCGCAGCCGAGCTACGTCTGGGTCTCCGGCTACTGGTGGTGGAACCAGCCGGCCTGGACCTGGGCGCCCGGCTACTGGTGCGCGCCGCGCTACGGCTACAACTACATCGCGTCGAGCTGGTACTGGAACAGCGGCTATTGGTACTTCGGCGCCGGTGGCTGGGCGCGCCCCGGAAGCACGTTGATCGTGGGCAGCGTGGGGCCGCGTCCTTCGCGCTACGTCACGTCGCGTAGCTTCACGCCGCACTACGTCTCGAGCGGGGGGCGCATGGGCACCGGCCCGGCGTACTCGTCGGGGCCGGCGCGCGCGCCGCAGCGCTACGCGCCGCAGCAGTCGCCGCTCTATCACTACCCCACCAGCAGCTCGCAGCGTATGGGCCGCATGGGTGCCGGCAGCATGGGCGGACCGGCGCGCTCGGGCGGCTACAACGGCGTCTCGTCGTCGCCGAGCCCGGGTCGCTTCGGCGCCGGCTCGCCGACCACCTCGTCGCGCAACTACGGCTACCAGCCGGGCCGCATGGGCGGCAACTCGGGCATGCGCATGGGCGGCAGCCCGTCGCCGGGCTTCCAGTCCGCACCCTCGTCGTCGCCCACGTTCCGCTCCGCACCGATGATGCGCGGGCCTTCCTCGTCGCCCTCGCGCTTCGGCGGCGGTGGCGGCTTCAACCGTGGTGGTGGAGGCGGCTTCGGCGGCGGTGGCTTCCGCAGCGGCGGCGGTGGCGGCTTCAACCGTGGTGGTGGAGGCGGCTTCGGCGGTGGTGGCCGCATGGGTGGCGGCGGTGGCGGCCCGCACAGCTCGCCGGGCGGTCGACGCTAGAGCTGCGGCGCGAGCTCGCGCAGCGAGTCGTAGGCCGCGCGCACGCGGCGCACGTACTCCAGGAGCACCGGCAGCTTGTCGAGCGTGAGCGCCTGCGGTCCGTCGCAGAGCGCCGTCTCGGGCTTCGGGTGGAAGTCGATCAGCACGCTGTTCGCGCCCGCGATCAGGCCCTGGCCGACCACGTGGAATATGTACGGGATGCCGTCGGGTGCCACGTCTGCGCGGCCCACCGAGTGCGAGGGGTCGATGCACACCGGCAGCCGCGTGAGCTTCTTGACCACCGGCACGTGCGCGAAGTCGACCAGGTTGCGCATCGGCTCGCCGAGGTGGCTCTTCACGCCGCGCAGGCAGAACACGATGTTCGGGTTGCCCTCGCTGGCGATGTATTCAGCCGCGTTCAGCGACTCCTCGAGCGTGATGCCCATGCCGCGCTTGCACAGCACAGGGAGCTCGCGTTGCTGGCCGACCGCGCGCAGCAGCTCGAAGTTCTGCGCGTTGCGGGTGCCGATCTGCAGCATCACGCCGGTCGCGTTGCCACTCTCGTCGAGCGCGCGCTGGATCTCGTCGATGTGGCGCGCGTCGGTGACCTCCATCGCGACCACCTTCACGCCGTGCTTGCCCGCGAGCTCGAACACCCATGGCAGGCACACCGCGCCGAGCCCCTGAAAGTCGTACGGGCTGGTGCGCGGCTTGTATGCGCCCATCCGCGTGGTGACGACGCCGTTCTGCTCCAGCGCCGCCATCGTCTGCGCCACGTGCTCGCGTGTGTCGACCGCACACAGGCCCGCGAACACGTGCAGGGCCGCGTCGTCGAAGCGCACGCCGTTGTACTCGAACGCGTGCGAGGCGGTGTTCGCATGGCGGCCGATCAGCCGGTACTTCTTCGACACGCGCACCACGCTGCGCACGCCCGGGATCTCCTCGAACGGCTCCGTGGGGACCGCCTGCGTGGAGCCGAGCAAGTGCACCTCGGTGATCGTCGCGCCCTTGCCGGGGAACACGTAGATCTTGGGCTCCACGCCCGGATAACGCGCGGCCAGCTGTGCCACTGCGTCCACTTGCGACGGCTCTGCTGCGATGTCGAGCGTGATGATCATGGTCCCCCCGGGAAGCGTAGTTTCTCGCCCTCGAGCTCCGCGCTCAGCTCTGCGCCGAGCAACACCACGTAGCTGGAGTAGTAAAACCAGAACAACAGCGCGACCACCGAGCCCACCGCGCCGTAGGTCTTGTGGTAGGAGGCGAACTCGGAGACGTACAGCGAGAACAGCGTGGAGAAGCCGATGAAGCCCAGCGTACCCACGATCGGCCCCGTGAGGTCCTGCGTCTTGGGCAGCTTGCGCGAGGGCGCGAAGCGGTAGAGGCAGGTCAGCCCGAACGCCACGAAGCAAGCCAGCGCCGGCCAGCGCAGCACGGAGATCAGGCCCAGCACGATGATGCG
>DASUME010000142.1:0-2605 GCA_036277895.1 Polyangiales bacterium | reverse complement strand
GCGCTTGGTGTCGCCGTACTCGGTGAAGATGAGCAGGCGCCGCTCACTCCAGCCCGCGTTCGCAGGCGTGGAGGACTTGACGCGCTTGGCCCGTGGCCACGCAGAGTCGGCGCCGCCCACGCGCGCCGCGGCGCACTGGTTGCGACGAATCCAATCGATCAGCGCGAGCAACTTGGCGTCGGGCCGGTTGCGCCAGCGCTCAGCGTCGCCCAGCAGCTTGGTCAGCAGCTTGCGCGCGCTCTCGCTCGGCGCCTCCACGAGGCGCGTCTGCTGCGCGACCTCGGCCTCGGCGAGCGCCTCCAGAGCATCGTCGTCCGCGCCGAGGGCATCGTCGTCATCAATGAGCGGTAGCGCCCGCTCCGGCTCCGCGCTCACGCGCGCGTCCAGGCTACGTGCGTGGACCTGAAGAGTGCGTGCGAACGCCTCGACGCTGCTCAGGAGCCGCTTCTGCAGGTTGATGAACACCAGCTTGCCGCGCCCTTGCGTCGGCGAGACAAGCGCCGTGTAGCGCGCCAGATCCGTCGCCAGGCCGAGCTCGAACGGCTCACCCGCGCCGACCGTGCGCGGCTTCTCTTCTGCGTAGGCCTCGGTGCTCTTGTCCCACGTGCGCTCGCTCAGCTGCCAGCTGCCGTCCGCGTACGCGAGCCGCCACTGCAGTACGCGCCGCTCCGGGAACTGCATGACGTTGGCGTCGCGGAGGTCGCTCTTGAGCCGGCGTATCATCACCGGTTCGAGCTGGGCGGGGCCCCCGATGCGCACGCCGCGCGTGAAGCGCTGCGGGTCCAGGATCTCGAGCAGAGCGGAGAAGCTGTTGGAGTGACCGTTGTGTGGCGTTGCGCTCAGGAATAGGCGGTTCTCGAAGCGGGGCGCGAGCCCGCGCATTACCTTGGTGATGCCCGAGTCAACGGCGTACTTGCTCGCGCTCGCGGGTGCCGCGATGTGCGCCTCATCGAGGATCAAGAGGCTCTTGCGTGCTCGCTCGCCGAGGTGTGCCAGGAGCGAGTCGTGGTACTCGGGGCGGCGCAGCAGCTGATGCGAGACGATGAAACGCTGGTGGGTCGCCCACGGGTTCACGCCGAACCCGCGCTCCTTGCGACGGCTGGCCACGAACGCGCGACTCATGATCTCGAAGCGCATACCGAAGCGCTTCTCCATCTCGTCTCGCCACTGAAGGCAGACTGAGGCAGGGCAGATGATCAGCGTAAGGTCCACGCGCTGACGCAGGCTCAGCTCTGACAGTACCAGGCCTGCCTCGATGGTCTTTCCGAGCCCAACGTCGTCCGCAACGAACAGATTGGCGCGCGGTAACTCCAGGGCCTTCTTCAACGGCGTGAGCTGGTGAGCCTGTAGCTTGATGCCAGCGCGGAACGGCGCTTGGAATAGCTTGCCGTCTGTCGCCGTGACGGCGTTCCACTTCAGGGCGTGAAGATAAGCGCTGAAGTGCCGCGGCGGATCGATGTGGTCGATGTCGCCGAGCCCGTGCGCTTCGGGCTTGTGCACGCGCGCGCCCAGCTCCAGCTCCCACAGCACCTCGAGCACCCGACCTTGGTTGTCGTCATCTAGGCAGACCATGCGCACGTGCGTGGCGTGATCTGTCTCAGGCGGGGGCGTCACCGTCTCCACCAGCCACTGGCGATGGCGGCACAGCACGATGTCGCCGCGACGTGGCGTATGACGCGCAACCTCGCGGGAGAGGAACAGTGCTGAGGGTGGCGCGGACTCGGGACCCTTGCGTGCTTTCAAAAGTCGCGCGGCAAGCTCGGGCCGCGCGCGCCCTGCGTCTTCGAGGCCATGAGCACGGCAAGCGGCTTTTAGCTCATCGCGCCCGAGCCGGCGCAGCAGGTCGTGAAAGCGAAGCCGACCCGAGTCCACGAGCGTCTTGACCTGCTCCTCCTTGGTCGCTGCAGGAGGGACCACCACATCCACGTCGCGCCCCAGCGCGACCAGTCGCGGCTTGGGAAGGACGCCCAGAACGGAACTCGACGACGGTGCCTGCACGCAGTGCCCCCAAACCGTTCACGCCGAACCCCCTCCGGCGAGCGAACGTTTCTGGTGCAAATCGTACGAATAATCTGTGTTCTCAACGCTGTATCTCTAAGGGAACGCTGTCGTCGGCATCGCTCTCTCGGTGCGGACGTGCGAGCGAGGTTCGTACACACGGAGCCCACCCCACCTCGGTACGGTGGGACAGTTCACGGGAGCGGAAGCGTGAGTGAAGGATCTCTGACCAAGACCACGTCAGCTCCTGCAAGACGGTTGGCGTCTGCCCGCAGCCAGCGCGCACGTTCGAGTCGTCGTGAGGCTCAAGTTGGAGCCGTAAGGGACGACAACGAGGACGCCTTTCTGGTCGGAGAGTCATGCACGAACCTTTTGCTAGTCAAGAACGCGTGTGCGGAGCGGAGGCGCCATGAGCACGCGGCAAACACGCCCATCTTCTCCGACTCGCCCACTGCCGCGTCGCTCGTTCAAGACTAGAGCGCGCGCCCATCAGAGCCGCTTCAGGCAGGAGCGACTCGGCGTCGCGAGCAGACACGGCAATACCAGCCAGCTCGATTCCAAGAGCGCGTTGCAAGGCCTGAACTTCTACGTGGCCTGGCCCGGACTG
>DASUME010000141.1:0-11887 GCA_036277895.1 Polyangiales bacterium | reverse complement strand
CATGACAGTCGCGCCCGGTTGGGCGGAGAGGGATACGATGGAGAAGGCCGGGCAGGCGAAGGGTGAAGACGCGCCTGCATTCGAAGACATCCTCGGACGGTTGAGCAGCGTGGTCGAGCGCCTGGAGTCGGGTGAGATCGCGCTCGAAGAGTCGCTCGCGCTGTTCGAAGAGGGCGTGCGTCTCTCGCGCGTCGGCGCGGCACGGCTCGATGAAGCCGAGCGCAGGGTGGAGCGGCTGCTCCACGACGATGGCACCACCGGTCCCGCCCGCGAGTACGACAGCGAGTTTGGCAGTAAGGAGAACGACGTCCCATGACGCAGTCGGTGACCGTTCAGACGGATTTCAGAGACCTCCAGCAGATGGCGGAAGGTCTGGTCGGACGCGTGCACGCGACGCACGTGATCCTGCCCGCAGCCGACTCGGTCGACGAGGGCGCGTGGGCGCAGTGGGCGATCGCGCTCCACGATGGCAGCGCGGGTCTGGCCGGCGTGGGTCGCTGCGTGACCGTCGTGGACAATGGCGAAGAGCGTGAGGCACACCAGCGCTTCGACGTGGTGTTCGACTCGCTCCAGTTCGACGATCACGAGCAGCGCGTGTTCGAGCACATCCTGGCACTGCACGGCTCCGGGGATGCCGAAGTGATCGAGGAGGCGGTCGACGTCGAGTCGATCCGGCCGCAAACCAACAGCGATCACAGCGACGCGTTCGTCGACGTGAGCACCGACTTCACCGGCAACAACCGCGTTCAGCTCAACGACAACGACGCGATCCCGGACGAGAAGACGATGGTCGCGTCCGAGGAGGAGCTCGTGCCCGCGCCCGGTGGCGGCGCGAACGACATCGTGCCGCAGCGTCCGGCCGCGCAGGTCAGTCACGCCACGCTCTCGTACGGCAACCAGAGCGCCGCGGTCGCGCACGCCGTGCAGACGATGGAAGAAGAGCAGCTCGAAGAGCCGCTCAGCGGGGAGCGCATCGCACCCCAGTCGCGCCCGGTCAACGGTGCGGTGTTCGCCTACGCGAACGGCATCCCCTTCCCCGCCAAGCCGCCGCGCCCGGATCTCGAGCCGTCGATGCGCGTCACGCCCGCGCCGCGCCCTGCCGGCCTGCCCGAGCACTGAGCTCCGCTGCGAAGCGTGCGGGTGCGTGCGCTGTGCGGAGATACGGGCGTGCATCTTCGGTCGTCAGCTCGAAGCGCCACTCGCGATCGACGACGGTGCAGAAGCGCTCGAATGGATAACCCGCGAGCGCGTTGCGGGTGGCCACCACGGGCACGCCGCGCGCGAGTGCATCGAACAACTTGATCGGGATGCCTCCCGGCACGTCGCGCGGCACGATCGCGAAGTCGCACGCGGCGTACGCACGACGGCGCGCGCGCTCGTCGTTCAAGCGCGCAAAGCGCACGCGGCCGAAGAACGGATACAGCGCGCGCGCGAAGTCGCGGATCGGCGACTCGGTGGCGATCACCCAGTGCAGATCGCTGCGCGCGATCGCAGCGATGGCTGGTTGCAGCCCCTGGTAGCGGTCGAGGTTGCCGGCGTAGAGCGCGACACGCTTGCCTTGCAACGCTAGCGATGACCGCGCGGCGATGCGCTCCTCGTCCGCGATGGGCGGCGGGATCGTCCAGGGCAACGGCGGCACTTCGCCGCCCACGCGCGAGGCCAGCAGCGGCGAGACCGCGAACGTGGGCATGCAGCGTGCGAGCACGCGATCGCGCGCGCCGAGCCAGCGCAGCGGACGCGCGAGTGCGGGCGCGAAGTAGCTCGGCAGCTCGGCGGCGAGATCGGTGTGCGCGTAGAAGTGGGCCGGGATGCGCAGCGCGAGCGCGAGCGCAGCGGCCTCCACGTGGTGTGCGACGATCAGATCGAAGCCCTGGCGCGCGAGCTTCACGAACGCGCGCGCCAGGGCGCCATCGAGCGCGAGCTTCTGCCACGACGGCCCGGACCGCTGCGAGATCGGTCGCGGCGCGGCGCAGCGATGCACGGTGTACGGCAGATCGAGCTCGTGACCGGGGTAGCAGAGCAGGTGCGCGTCGTGGCCGGCCTCGGCGTGCGCCATCAGCATCGCGTGCAGCAGGCCCTGCGTGCCCTGCGGACTCGGGAAGGGGAGCGCCGCGACGTGCAGCACGCGCATCAGTCGATGTATCCGAGCGCGCGCAGGCGGCGCTCGAGCGCGCCGCGTTCCCCGCGTGCGCTCGCGGGCGCTGGGGCCTCGGGCAACGTGCGCTCGAAGGGCTCGGCGATCCAGCCCTCAGGGACGGTGCCGCGCGCGTTCGCGGGCGGTGCGATGCCGAGCCGTGCGAGCACCAGCGCGCTCGCCTGGCCGATGTCGAGCTCACGCTGCCCGCGTACACGCAGCTCGGGTCCGGCCGCGACGAACAAGCCGCGCGGCCGATGGCTGCCCGGCAAGCTGCGCCCCTTCTTGCCGAGGTAGTCCGCGGGCGCGAGCCGCTCCATCACGGCGCCGAGCGTGCCGCCCGAGGGCATCAGGTTGTAGCTGTAGCCGCGGTCGAGGCGCAGCTCGAGCAACAAGTCCGGCGCGCGCTCGACGAAGGGCCCACGGAACAGGGCTTCGCGCTCGTACACCTTGGCCACGACTGGCTTGTCGTTGAGCGGGTCCTTGAGGCGCTCGAGCGCGTCGATCACGCGTCGTTTGATTCGAGCGCGTTCTTTGGGGTCGAACGCGCCATGCGGCTCGCGGCCGCGCTGGTTGAGGTGCACGGCCGGGAAGTAGTTGAGCTCGTCGCTGAACGCGAGCGTGCGCGGGAAGTCGATCGCGCCAAAGCGCGCTCGCGACTCCAGCAGCGAGGGCAGCAGCGCACCCTGAAAGCGAAACAGGCGATCGCGCAGCTTGGGCGAGATGCGCAGCCCGAGCTGCTTCGCCTTCGTGCTGAACTTCGGCGTGCCCTTGAACGCGAGCAGGTCGGCCTCGGCGAGCGCGCGGTTGAGGTACAGCACCTTGTCCGACGAGCCGCCCGAGCCGTGGTCGCTGACGATCGTGATCTGCGCGTCCGGCGCCTGCTCGAGCAGCAGCCCCAGCGCGTGATCCAGCGCCTCGTAGACGCGCGGCAAACCTCGCGCTTCGTCGGCACTCACGTTTGCAGGTCGACGGGGCGAGCCTTCGTCGTAGAGGCTCCACAGGTAGTGCGAGGCGGTGTCGCTCTCGCCGAAGTAGAACGCGAACACGTCCCAGCGCCGCGACGCGAGCAGGAAGCTGGCGAGCTCCGCGCGGCGCACGACCTTGTCCGCGAGCTTGCCGCCGAGGCGCGCGTGCCAGCCGGGCTCGTCCGCGCGAAACTGATCGACCTCGTCGAAGCGCAGCGGCCCGAACCGACGCGTGAGCGTGTCGTAGAGCGACGGCGGCCACACGAACGAGCGGTCGGCCTCGAACGAGACCGGCGCGTCCCAGCCGCTCACGAAGTAGCCGTGCTGCAGGCGCTCGGGGGGCCAGGTGGCGGGGAAGCCCACTGCGCAGCACGCGAGCCCGAGGCGGTCGAGCCGGGCCAGGAACGTGGGCGCCTCGCGCACCGTGCCCGCGCTGAACTTCACGCCGTAGCCATGGCGCGTGGTGAAGTCGAACACGCCGTGCGCGCCGGGGTCGACGCCGGTGAGAAACGTGGTCCAGTTGGGCAGCGTGGCCGGCGGCTGCACGCTCTCTTGGTGCGCGAACACACCGCGCTCCATCAGGGCGAACAAGTTCGGCAGCCGGCGTGCACCGAGCGCGAAGATCAGCTCCAGGTCGGCGCCGTCGAAGCCGAGCACGAGCGCGCGAGTGCTCATGCGCGGCTCCTGCCCAGCCAATCCTCCGGCTGCGGCACGCTCAGCAAAGCGAGCACGGTCGCACCCACGTCCTGGATCTGGCAGTCGTCGAGGTGGCCGCGTGCCGTGACGCCCGCGCCGGCGCACGCGAAGATGCCGTACATGTCGTGGTTGCAGGCGTCGGCGTCGCGGTCGTCGCGCTCGGCGTACAGCGCGCCGGTGCCGACGGTCGCGATCGGGCGCACGTCGAGGTCGGCGAAGATCGCGATCAGGTCCGGTGCGAAGCCGCGCACGGCGCGATAGAGCTCTTGCG
This sequence comes from Polyangiales bacterium, assembly GCA_036277895.1. Classification (GTDB taxonomy): domain Bacteria; phylum Myxococcota_A; class Polyangia; order Polyangiales; family DASUME01; genus DASUME01. The sequence goes on along the minus strand of DASUME010000141.1, from coordinate 7,818 downwards.
GCGTGTGCACGTGGTTGTGCCAGCGCTCGCCCGCCGGGCCGCGCACCGCGCGTAGACGTGAGGCCAGGTCGCTCACGAACGCGTCCCGATCCTCGACGATGCCTTGCGGCTCGCGCCCGCGCAGGTTGCAGAACACGCGCGCGTAGTACCCGCCCTCGGCCCAGGCCTGGGTGCGCGACCAGTCGACGTGCTCGGCCTTGAGCGGGCCGCGCTCCTGGTGATGCAGCGTCAAGAAGCCCTCGCGCTGCAGCCACTCGTTGATGCGGAACGCACCGCGCAGCGGGCGCGCGCCGTGATCACTCGCCACCAAGATCGCGGTGTCGTCGTCTGCGAGCGCCATCATCGACCCGAGCTCGCGATCGAGCAGCGCATAGTAACGCTCGCCCACGCCCACATACTTGGACCCTGGGTCGTGCAACGGATGCGAAGGATCCATGTCCGCGTAGAACGCGTGGTGCAGGCGATCGGGGCCGATCTCGACCAGCATCAGGAAGTCGGGCTCGCGCTCGGTCCACAGCTGGCGTGCGATCGCGAAGTGTTGGCGCGTCATCGCGACCAGCGCCTGTTCGAGGCCCTCACGCTGCGCCGCGCGCACCTCGACATCCGGGATGTACGGGCCGAAGCGCGCACGCAGCGTGCCGGCCAGCGGCGCGGGGTACGTGTGCGGCGTATCCGCATCGGCCGTCAGGAAGCAGCTGACGAGCTCGCCGTGCACTGGAAAAGGCGGCGATGACGGGGGCACCGCGATCACGGATGAGCGCAGGCCGCGCCTGGCGAGCAAATCCCACACGCGCTCGACCTGCACGTCGCGGCTGTCCGCGAGCGAAAGCGCGTACGACGCGGGCACACGCTTGCGGAAGCCGTACAGCCCGAGCTCACCTGGGTCGCGGCCGCTGATCATCGCGGTCCAGGCCGGCACCGTGATCGGCGGCGTGGTGGAGCGCAGGCGCGCGAACGTTCCCTGTGCGCGCAGCCGCGTGAGGTTCGGCATCAGCGGCGCGTAGCGCTCGAACGCCAGCGCGGGCGGCACGCAGTCGAGCCCCACCAACATCACCCGCCGTCCCATGCGCCGTTGCATAGCGCATGAGGCGGGAGCGTCACTGCGGGCGGGTCATGCGGCCCGTGCGGGGCTGCGCGGGCTTCTTCTTGTCTGCGCTGTCGGTGTCCGTGGGCGTGGCCGCCTTGCCGGGGCCGCCGCTGGGCTTGTTGATCTCACGCGGCGCCACGTAGGAATCCTCCGGCGGGGGTGCCGGGGTGGGCGTGACGACCGGCGCGGGCGTCGGCGTCACGGGCGGCGGCACGATCGGGGCAGGGGCAGGGGCAGCGATGCTGCCGGAGGAGCCGCCCGAGACGCCCGGATAGGAGCTGGCTCCTGGCGAGGGCTGGACCGACGGCTGGCCGAGCGCGGGCGAGTGAGGAGCCGCCCCCGTGCTGGTACGACCGCCCGAGCCGATCACCACCGGATGGCGCGCGCGCTCGCGGTCACGTTCGCGCTCCCACTCCCGCTCGCGGGCGATGCGCGCATCGCGCTCGCGCTGGGCCTGGTAGGGATCCTCCTGCACGACCACCACACGCTCCCCACCGGAGTTGGTGGACCAGGACTTGCTGGTGCTGGCGTGCCACTCACAGGTGCAGCCCGTGAAGGGGAGCGCGATGGCGACTAACAACAGCGGGGTGCGCGGGCTCATGGTGAGGTAGGTTGTCCTTTCCGGTTGGCAGTGTAGCCGAGACTCGAGGCCCGAGTGCTGCATTCAAGCGCGAGCTCACGGCGATGCTAAGGTCGGGCCCGCCATGGCTTACGTCTTCGATCCCTCCGTGCTCCACGAGATCGCCCGCAACGCCGTCGGCAAGAAGCCGCGCGCGGACATGATCGCCGCTGTCGAGCAGGGCCTGGTCGAGCGCTACCCGGACCACATCGATCGCTCGCCGCCCTGGCTGTTCAACAACGCCGGCGGCGCGATGGGGCAGATCAAGATCCTGCACAGCTCGCTGAGCGAATACATCCTGATCTTCGGCACGCCGATCGGCACCGAGGGCCACTCCGGCCGCTACGGCACCGAGGTCTACGACTTCATGCTCGAGGGCGAGATGTGGTGCTTCCACGCCGGCGAGTTCGACAAGACCGTGTTCAAGCCGGGCGACCTCGCCTACCTCGGGCCCGACCGCGCCAAGGGCTACGCGGTGCCCAACTACGCGTTCATGCTGGAGTACGCGCGCGGCGCCATCCCCACCATGCTGCCGTTTGGGCTCGCCGACACGGTGTTCAGCACGCGCGACCGGCGCACGCTCGGCCGCACCCTGTGGCACTACGGGCGGCTGGCGGTGCGCGAGCTGTTGCAGGGCAAGATCTGAGCTCGAATCGCGCTATAACGGCGCATGCCCAAGAGCTCGACCAGCTTCGAAACCTTCGCGTCGCCCGATGAGCTGCGCGCCATCGTTGTCGATGTCGAGAAGTACCCGCAGTTCTTGCCCGAGGTGAAGCGCGTCACGGTCAAGGACAAGACCGCAGACGGCTTCGTCGCCACCTTCTTCGTCGAAGTGAAGGTCGGCGGGTCCGTGGTGAAGACCGAGTACACGGTCCGCTACGCGCTCCAGGGTGAGACGATCGCGTGGACGCTCGTGTCCTCGCCCGACGTCAGCAAGATGGAAGGCTCCTGGAAGCTCGAAGAGACCGCCGACGGTGAGACCAAGGCCCACTACGAGGCCACGCTCGAGACCACACTGCCGATCCCGCTCGAGCTGCAGAAGGTGTTCGCCGATCAGGAGCTGCCCAAGATGATGCAGCGCTTCAGGGACCGCGCCGAGGCGTGATCACGATCACCGGCATCTTCATCTACCCGCTCAAGAGTGCACGCGGCATCGCGTTGCCCGAAGCGCACCTGAGCGACCGCGGCATCCAGCACGACCGGCGCTTCCTGCTCGTCGATGCGAGCGGGCGCTTCTTCACGCAGCGTGATGATCCGCGCATGGCGCTGCTACACACCGCGATCGTGAGCGACACGCTGCTGCTCAGCTTCGCATCGAAGCAGCTCGAGGTCCCGCTGACGCCGAGCGCGGGCGACACGCGCAACGTGCGCGTGTTCAGCGACGAGATCGCGGGTGCGCTCGAGCTGCCGCTCGCGTCGGAGTTCCTGGGTGCCGCGTTCGGCAAGGAGCTGTCGCTGGTGTACATGCCGGACGGTGTGCGTCGCCAGGTGGACCCCACGCGCGCCGGGCCAGACGACCTCGTCGGCTTCGCGGACGGGTTCCCGTTCCTGCTCACCAACGAGAGCTCGCTCAATGCGCTCAACGTGCACCTCTCGGATCCGGTCACGATGCGCCGCTTTCGCCCCAACTTCGTGATCGAAGGCGCCGACGCCTACGCCGAGGACCACTTCACCAGGCTGACCCTGGGCAGCGTGCCGTTCCTGGCGCTCAAGCCCTGCAGCCGCTGCGTGATCGTCGACACGGACCCGGAGCTCGGGGTGCGCGCCCCGGGCCCGCTGGCGGCCCTCGCCCACACGCACACGATCGGAAAGCGCGCGATCTTCGGCCAGAACCTGGTGGCGCGCGGCACGGGGGTGGTGCGCATGGGAGACGAAGTCGTCGTTTCGCCACGCGATTGACGCGCGGCCTGCGTGGCATTCTCAGCCGCCTCAGCTACGTTCGGCGCCATGCGCATCGAGGATCTGAAGGGGCACAAGGTTGGTATCTGCGTCTCCGGCGGCCTGGACAGCAAGACCGTCGCCACGCGCCTGAAGAAGGCCGGAGCCGACGTGCTCTGCTTCACGGCCAACCTGGCGCAGCCGGACGAAAAGGATGTCAACGACATCAAGGCCAAGATGGCCCCCACGGGCGTGGAGACCACGATCGTGGACCTGCGTCGCGAGATGGCCGAGGGCGCGTTCCTGACGCTCAAGGCGCAGGCCCAGTACGACGGCGGCTACTGGAACACCACCGGCCTCGGCCGCGCGGTGACGGTGCGCGGCCTGCTCGGCGCGATGCGCGAGCGCGGCTGTACCATCCTCGCCCACGGTGCCACCGGCCGCGGCAACGACCAGCTTCGCTTCGAGCGCTACACGAACGTGCTGGCGCCGAACATGAAGGTGTACGCGCCCTGGCGTGATCCCACGCTGCTCGAGGAGTTCCCGGGCCGGCGCGAGATGGCCGCCTACCTCAAGGCGCAGGGCATCGAGGCCGAGGTCGGCAAGAAGAAGCGCTACAGCACGGACGCGAACCTGGCCGGCCTGTCGCACGAGGCGGAGGATCTGGAGTCGATCGAGACGCCCGCCACGATCGTCGACCCGATCATGGGCGTGTGGCCCGAGAAGGCGCCCGACCAGCTGGAGAAGGTGACCTTCCGGATCGAGAAGGCGCGTGTGGTCGCGATCAACGGCAAGCAGCTCGACCCGGTCGCGGCGATGCTGGAGGCCAACATCATCGGCGGTCGCAACGGCGTCTGGATGCGGAACGCGCTCGAGAACCGCGTGATCGGCACCAAGAGCCGCGGCGTGTACGAGGCGCCCGGCATGGAGATCCTGGGCGCCGCGCTGCGCACGCTCTACCAGGCCGTGCTCGACCGCCGCGCGACGCGCTTGTTCGGCGACATGTCGCGCATCGTCGCGGACGCGATCTACGACGGCCGGCTGTTCGATCCCACCACGCGCGCGGCGATCGCGGCCATCGACACGCTCGTCGAGCCGGCCACCGGCACGGTGGAGCTCGGACTGTACAAGGGCAACATCTACTTCCACGCGCTGCGCGACTGCCCCGGCTCGCTCTACAACGAGGCCGATGCCTCGATGGAGAAGAGCGAGGGCCTGAACCCGGCCAGCTCGCAGGGCTACGTCGAGATCCAGTCGGTGGAGGCGAAGAGCCTGGCCCGTGCGGGTCAAATCAAGCTCTGAGCGGCTGTTACACAGTCTGCAACGCACGCAGCTAACGGCGCGCCGCGGCTCGGTAATCGTGCATGCACGCGAGGCTCGTCGGGCCCTACCCGACTTGTTCCCTTGCGCGCTCTCGGCGACGATGGGCTCATGCCTCTGAGCAACGTCGAGCTGGCCTGCGAGGGCTGCGGGATCACCGCAGTCGTGAAGGCGAGCGTGCTCAACAGCCATGGCGTGATCGCGCGCCCGGCGGGCTGGACGCACGGTGGCCACGGCACCGCGGTGATCGGCGCCAAGGACTACTGCCCGGACTGCTCGCCGCAGGCCGGGGGAACACCGTGGAACGAGCCGAGTCCGTCGGTGCCGCCAGCGGGCGTGTTGGCCGTGCTGGTGCTGGACTGACGCGTCGGCGCGCTCGTAGAGCGGAATTCATGGTGCCGCTGGAGTGAGGTAGGCGGGCGGCGGGTGCGGCTCGACTCAGTGGATCGTGGGCCGCGCACGCGCACGGCCACGAAGACGTCTCGTCTCACGCGAGGTGCAGCCTCGGTCAGGCCGACGCAGCGATCGGCGCGTGGCTCGACTGCGGCGCGCCGTGCGTGCCGTCGTTTTAACGTAACGATGGGCCCGGTCGCTCTCACGAACCAGCGGCGTCCTACAGCACGGAAGGGTCCCCAGTGAGCAAGACCATCGTCGTTATTGGTTACGGTCCCGGCATCTCGAACTCGGTCGCCGAGCGGTTTGGTCGTGAAGGCTTCACGGTCGCGCTCGTGGCGCGCAACCAGGAGAAGCTCGCGGCGGGCGTGAAGGCGCTGGCGGCCAAGAACATCCGGGCGCAAGCGTTCACGGCAGATGTCTCGAACCCGGATGCCCTCGCGCCGTTGTTCGAGAAGGTGCGCGCCGCGCTCGGCCCGATCACCGCGTTCCACTGGAACGCCTACGCAGGGGGCCCCGCCGATCTGGTGAGCGTGGACGCCGCTGCGTTGCGCCTGGTCTACGACGTGTCCGTCACCAGCCTCGTCGCCGCGGTGCAGGCTGCGCTGCCCGACCTGAAGGCGCAGAAGGGCGCCGTGCTCGCCACCAATGGAGGCTTCGGCCTCGATGATGACGGTGTGAACAAGTACGCGGCCGAAGCAAACTTCGGTCCGCTCGCGATCGCCAACGCGGCCAAGCAGAAGCTGCTCGGCGTGCTCCACCCGCGCCTCGCGCGAGACGGCGTGTACGCGGGCCAGGTCATCGTCACCGGCATGGTGAAGGGCACCGCCTGGGACTCGGGCAACGCCACCATCGACCCCGCAGACGTCGCGGAGAAGTTCTGGAGGCTGTTCTCCGCCCGCGACGCGCACAGCGACACCATCTAGTCTAGCTCTTCGAGTTCACGAACCAGTGGCTGGCCACGTCGCCCGCGGTCTTGCTCTCGGGACCCGGGCTGACGAACACGCCCTGTAGCTTCGGCTCTTCGCTGAAGTTGCGGTAGAGCGCGCGCTGGCAGAGCAGCTCGCGCGCGTCGTCGTGTTCGCCCTCACCGCAGCTAGCCTCGCTGATCAGGTAGGCCCTGTTCACGCGTGCGATGCGCTTCGGAAGCGGCGAGAGCAGCTCCACGGACTGCGCCTCGCTGCGCGGCTCGGCTTGATCGACCGCGATGCTCACCACGTCGAGCGCGTCCCAGAACGGAACCTTGTCGAAGTTCTCGGCTGCGGCGAGGTAGGTGAGCTTGCCCTTGTAGATCTTGCGCACGGCCTTGATCAGCTTGCGCCAGCGGTCGAGCTGGCCCTCGGTGCTGCTCAGCTCGCTGCCGATGGCGAGCATCGTCACCTTGCGCGTGGCGGCAACCTTCGCGTAGTGGAGCGCGATGCGCTGGTAGCTCCACCACCAGCGCTCCCAGCTGCTCGGCTTGAGCCCGCGCACCGCCCAGCTGGCCTCGTTCTCGACCGCCACGCGCGGCGTGAGCAGCACGCGTAGCTTGCGCTGCTTGGCCTGCTCGATCAGCCACGTGAGCAGCGTGTCGTGCACGCTCTCGAAGGGCGCGATCTCGACTGCGCTGACGCTGGTCTGCATCCACTCCACGATCAGCTGCAGATCGGTCACGCCGCGCACCGCCGCGCGATCGAGCAGCGCGCGCTGCTGCTTCTTCCACTCGTCCTCGTCCTCGGGAGCGACCAGCGGGCCGAGCACCAGCCCACGCCGGAAGGCGTCGTTGCGCACCATCGGCATCGGCAGGCCCGTGGTGGGCGCCTCCACCGTGACGACGGGCAGCTCCACGCGCTTGGGCACCGCGCCCTGGGCGGGCTGCTCACGGCAAGCGAGCGTACACGTGGCCAGCAAGGCCCACGGGATCCCACGCCAACGACGCATCGCTGCACCCCTACCACGAATGCCGGCGCGCTCCGGAGTTCTCGGCGAGTGCTAGAGCAGCCGTCATGGACACGCGGGCAGACTGGGCACGGGCGTACGTCGAGAGCACCTCGATGGCGTACAAGCTGGCACCGCCGCCGCTTCCCGACGCAGACGACGAGCGCCCCCCGCTGCGGCTCACGAAGCCCGGCCGCCCTGCCCTGCTCGACGTGACCTGGGACAAGTACAAGGCACCGCGCTCGGCGGCCGCGCTGCGCGACCCTCGAAAGCGCGCGAGCCTGCTGCACACGTTCCTGCACCACGAGCTGCAGGCCGCCGAGCTGATGTGCTGGGCCGTGCTCGCGTTCCCCGAGACGCCGCGCGCGTTTCGCGCCGGGCTGCTGAGCATCTGCTGCGACGAGGCGCGCCACATGCGGCTGTACGCGGCGCACCTGCGGCAGCTCGGCTTCGAGGTGGGCGCGTTTCCGGTGCGCGACTGGTTCTGGCAGCGCGCGCCGGCGGCCACGCGGATCGGCGCGTTCCTCGCGCTGATGAGCCTCGGCTTCGAGGCCGGCAACCTCGATCACAGCGCCCGCTTCGTGGCGATGTTCGCGGAGGCCGG
>DASUME010000140.1:0-2996 GCA_036277895.1 Polyangiales bacterium | reverse complement strand
ACATCCCACGCTCCATCCTGGAGGCGTTCTACGAGCGCGCCGATGCCTTCTATCGGTCACTCGACGAGCGGGAGGCGCTGATCGTGCTGGCGCGCAACTTCGCAAACCGCGAGGGGTTACCCGAAGACGTGCGGCTCGACTACGCGCGCGCGGCGGCTCGCTCCACCGTGCGTGGCCTGCCGCAGGCCGAGGCGCTGGCCGCGGTCGACCACGAGCGCTCCCTGTCCAGCGGTGAGCTCGCGTTTGCGCTCGACTTGATGCGCGAGGTGGTCACGATCAAGGCCGGCCGGCCGGAGCCCGGCGTGCGCGAGCGTATGATCGCGCTCTACGAGGCGCAGGATCGCCCGGATCGCAAGCGTGCGATCGTGCTCGAGGCGGTGCAGCAAGCCTCCGAGCTCGGCGCGGACTGGGTGGTCGAGTGTCTGGCCGAGCGCTACTTGCGCGACGTACCGCTCGGCACCGAGGAGCGCCGGCGTGCGGAGCGCCTGTACCGGCGCGCGCTGATGGGGCGAGCCTTTCGCCGGCTCTCGAAGGGCCGGAGCGAGGAGGCGCGGCTCGACTTCGACGCCGTGTACCGCGAGACGGAGGCGCTGGAGGCGCTGGTCGAGTCGATCTCACTGCGCATCGCCAACAAGACCACCGCGATCGAGAACATCGAGAGCGAGGTCTCGCCCCGCTCCGGCGAGCAGTCCGCGACCGCACGCTTCGCGCACGCGTACCTGCTGCTGCGCAAGCTGCCCTCGCTGCAGGGCGAGGCGCACGCACGGGCGGTCGAAGAGGCGCGCGTGTCGTTGCGAGACGCCTGGCCGGAGCTCAAGAGCAAGGCGCCGGCGCGGGTGCTCTCGGCCGCGATCCAGCACGAGAAGTTCCTGCGCGACAACGACTTCGCGGCCGCCGAGACGGCCAATGCGCAGTACATCGTCGCGCTGCAGATCGCGCAGAACGATCCGCGCTTCCAGGCCACGATCACCGGTGCGCTCGGCATGCTGCACACGCGCGTGGGCAACTACCGGATCGCGCTCGACTACCTCGAGCAGCGCGAGCGCTTTCCGTTCGGCGACGACCTGAATGGCTTTGCGCTCAAGCTCGCCGCGGCGCGCGCGCGGCTGCACGTAGGGCAGGACGAAGGCAGCACCAAGGCGGCCGAAGAGGCGCTGGCGATGGTCGAGCGCACCCCGGGCCTGGCGCGCTTTCGGGTGCTCGCGCTCGACCGCGCCGCGCTCGGCAACCTGGCGTGCGGCCGCTTTGCGCGCGCGCTGGAGCTGTACGCTGCCGAGCTGCCGTCGCTCGACGTACGACGCGACCAGTTCGTGGTGCGCCTGGCGCACGCGGCGGCGGCGCTCGGCGCCAACCAGCCACAGGTCGCGTTGTCCGATCTCGATCTGATCGAGCCGCAGCTCGCGGACGAGGCGCTGATCGCGCAGCTCGCGCCGCCGCACGTCAGCGAGCCGCTCGCCCGCCGCTCGTACGGCACGATCGTGTCCGGGCTGCGCGCCAACGCCAACCTCGCCCTGGGCAAGCTCGACGCGGTGGCGAGCGCGCTGGAGCGCAGGCGCGAGCTCTATCAGGAGCGCTACGAGAGCTCGGAGCGCGAAGAAGACGCACGCGCGGTCTCACTGATCGAGGCGCGGCTCGCGGCCAACGCCTCGGCGCGCGGGGACAAGGCCGCCGCGGCGCGCTGGATCGTGCAGGCGCTGGCCAGCGCAGACGCGCTCGCGGGGCGTCTCGCCGCACCGGTGGACACCGATCAGCTGCACGTGTTGTCCCTTGCCGCCGAGCTGGAGACGCTTCACGACGTGCCGCTGCCGGTCGACCTCTCCAAGCGCCTGCGAGACGGCCAAGCGCGCATGATCGCGCAGAGGAATTCTGCATACCGAAGTCATCAGCGTTGGTTCGAGATCTATCAGACCTTACTTTCGGACTGAGGCTGCCTGCGCGCGATCGCCGGCGAGCACGGCACGCGCACGACGTCGATTCGACACGCGCCCATGTAAGGGCGTGCGCGCAACGCGAGGGGTGGCTGGGGCAGGCCGGAGGGCAGTGAAGAGATGCTGTCCCCGTGCTGGGAGGCGTCAGGGGCCCCGACTTGCTGGCCCAGCTTCGTCAGAGCCACGCCGGCCCGCGCGCAAAAGTCCGGGCTTCACGCGCGAACGTGCAGTCTCGTGATGTTCCCAACTGCGGCAAGCGTAAGCGCGCGAAGCGCGGCGCGTGCGCCAAGCTCGCGTGTCTGCAGTACTTGCTGTGCATGGAAAGCATCTGGGCGTGTCCCCATCGCGTGCGCGCAGACGTACGTGATCACGCATTCGCAGCGGCAACGCGCACGTCGTCCGCGCCGCCATTGCGCGGGCAAAACATGAATCGCGCCGCCGACGTGCACGTGCATTCTTCGCCCCTCCTCGGTGTCAGTACAAAACCCGACTGACTTGGATGAGCTTGACGCGTCGAATCCGCGCGCCGTCCAATACTCGGGCGAGCTGTTGCGATCGTTCGGAATCCAGTGGGCCGATCTGTTCGCGCACTACGCGGTGAGGGGATGTCCAACATGATGTCTGTGCGAGCTGCACTGCTTGCAGGGGTTCTTGCGTTCTGCGTGGCCGAGAGCGTCGAGGCGCAATGCGGCGATGCCGCGTGCGTGCGCGCGTCGGCGACGACGGCTACCGTCAGCTCGTCGCAGAGTGAGCTGCTCGATTCGACGCTCAGCAGCATGCTCGGCCTGCCGCTCGGGCAGACGGTCGACCTGACGGCTGGTGACTACCAGGCCCTGGCGAACGCGAACATCAACCTCGGTGCGGTGACGCAGGCGCTGAACCAGGCCGGCGTGGGCACCGACGCCAACGGCGCGCTGAACACCAGCACCTCGCTCAACACCGTGCTCGGCGCACTGGCGGTGAGCGCCAACGGGAGCGGCAACACGGCTGCGGCCGCCGCGCTCGAGAAGCTGCGCACCCAGACCGCGAGCGTCAACACGCAGAACGTGACGCTGGCCGGGCTGATCA
>DASUME010000139.1:0-2169 GCA_036277895.1 Polyangiales bacterium | reverse complement strand
TGCGCTCGTGCGCATCCTGCTCGGCGCGGTGGTGTTGTGGGACCTGTACACGGTCGGCCGGCTGCACCTGGTGCAGGTGTTGTGGGCGCCGGTGGAAGAGGGCGGCCTCGGACCGGCCAGCTACAGCGAGCCGCTGATCTGGTTTTACCAGCGCTACGGCGTCACCACCCACACCACCTACTGGCTGTACGGACTCACGCTCGCGGCGGCCGCGATGTTGATGCTCGGCTTGTTCAGCCGCTTCAGCGCACTCGCGTTGTTGTTGCTCTATGCGCAGCTCGAGACGCTCTCGCCCGATGCCGACCGCGGCATCGACACGCTGCTGCGCGACGTGATGTGCATCCTGGTGTTCTCGCGCGCGGGCGCGACGATGTCGCTCGATGCGCTGCTCTGGCAGAAGAAGTTCTTCAGCGATCGCTTGGTGCCGGCCTGGCCGCGCTTCCTGATCATCGCGCAGCTGGTCATCCTGTACTTCTTCGCGGGGCTCGCGAAGGACGCCGCCAGCTGGAGCTGGGGCGGCGGCTACGTGGCGCTGTTCTACGTGCTCCACGAGCCGCACCACATCCGCTTCGTGATCCCGCACGAGGCGCTGGTGATCGCCTATCCGCTCACGCAGATGGGCACGCTGACGACCGTGCTCTGGGAGCGCTGCAGCATCTTCGTGCCGCTGCTCAAGTGGCTGCGCAACACGCGCGAGCGCGACACCAAGTGGCACCGCTGGGCCAACAAGCTGCGCCTGCTCGAGGTCTGGGTGAGCACCGGCATCTTCTTCCACCTGATGCTCGCGCTGCTGCTCGCGCTCGGCATCTTCCCCTGGGGCTGCCTCGCCCTCTATCCGGCGCTCGCGCGCCCGGACACGCTACGCAGGTGGGCGAGCGCGCTGCCCTGGCGCGAAGCCCAGCTCGCGCCCGCCTAGCTCGCCCGCGGCAAAACACCGCGTTCGCAAAGGGCTGTCCGGTGAGGCATCATGACTGGCCGTGAGTCGCCTGCTCTGTTGCTTCGTGCTCGTCGGTTGTGGTGGCGCCGGTGAGCCTGGCCCGCGCTTCGAAGCGGATGCCGCCGTCGATGCTCGAGTCGGCGCGCGAAGCGTGGATCCGCTCGCGAAGTGCGCCGCGCTGGAGCTGCCGGAGCCGCGCACGATCGCCGACGTGGTGGCGCGGATCGACGCCTTGCCGGAGCCGAGCATCGACTGCCTGGTCGCGAGCTTGCCGCGGCCGCTCTCGCTGGTGGCTTCGCTGAGCGCCACCAGCTTGCAGCCGGCCGTCAACTCCAACACCCCGCGCATCTTCGTGATGTACCCGGGCCTCTCGCTGTCCGTGGTGGGCGGCGGCGACGGCGAGAACGCGGTCGAGTTTGGCGAGTGGGTCACGCCGCTGCGCACGCTCAAGGGGGAGCTCCGCTGGCCGATCACACGCCCGCTCGCGAGCGAACGTCCGTATCAAGGCCTCGTCGATCCCGGGCAGACCGTGAGCAGCTGCGGCTTCTGCCACAACGGCGAGCAAGCGCATCCCACCATCCCGGGTGCGTTCGTCTCGGACGCGCTCGCGCCCGGCGGACTGAACGAGCTCGCGATCGCAGACGTGCGCGCGATCCGCGCCAGCTGTCGCGACGAACCTTACTGCGCGATCCTGCGCGCACTGTTCGACTACGGCGAGGTGAAGCAGGGCAGCTTCGCCGACGGCGTGCGCCGCGGCTTCTGACGCCGTCTTCTCGCGTACAAAGCCCGCTTGCTGTGGTCACGCGCGCACCAAAATGAGCGCGCGGCGAGCCGATCGAACACCGACTCGGTACCTACCCATCGAACCTCGCGGCACCGCGCTCGACTTCCTGAGCGTGTGAGTTTGACCGGAGTTCAGTACAGACGGTGCGTGCTCCGGGGGGAGCGCGGCGCGGCCTCGAGGTCGTTGCCTGCGCGCAAAGGAGCACACGCCGCCTTCACACGGGTGGGTTGCGTTGATGCGTCGTACGGTGGGGATGAAGTGGGTGGCCGCGAGCACGATCGCCATGGCCCTCGGTTGCAGCGGCGCGGTGGACACGGACACCGGAGAACAGCTCGAGAACGAGCCCTCCCTCGCAGGCAACGACGACGAGCAGGAGGCCGTCGAACCCTCCACGAACGACCTCACCATCTCCGGCGTCTCGACGCTGGTCAGCGAGCCCACCAACCTC
>DASUME010000138.1:0-4787 GCA_036277895.1 Polyangiales bacterium | reverse complement strand
TCCAGCGTGAGCGCAGTCAGGCACAGCTCGCTGGGCACGTCGATCAGCTGGAAGCCTTCGCGCAGCGGGTAGGCGCGAAACTGCTGCGAGGCGTACTCCGCGGGCGGTGCCAGCGAGAGATCGCCACGCGTGGGTGAGCGCAGGCTGGTCGTGAGCGCGCGCTCGCCGCCCTCCGGGATCAGCTGGTAAGCGTCGCCCTGCAGCAGCTTCAGGCGGAAGTGCTGCGCCGGCTTGTCTTCACACGGCCGCGTCTCGATCTGCGCACCCACCGCCTCCACGCAGGTGCCCTTCGCCTTCGACTTCAGCGTGTACACGCCCGGCGCCGGCCCCGCGCCGTAGCCGCGGAACGTCAGCCGCAGCAGCGTGCTGGTCGGGTTCTCGGGGCTGGTCCCGATGCGCATCATGTACAGGTCCTGGCTGACCGGGTCGGCCGAGATCTGGGTCAGGAAGCCGACCGGCCCGACGACCAGCTGCGAGATGCGCACGTCTCCGCGCCGATCGAAGGCGAGGAACCGGATCTCGCGCGTGTTGTAGTCGGAGTAGAACAGCGCGCCCTGGTACAGCGGCGGGTACGACTTGCCGCGGTACACGTCGCCGACCAGCACCGCGTTGCCCTGCATGCCCTCGTGCGCGTAGGCGTACAGCGAAGGCGTGACGGGCACGCCGCGGTTCCGCATCTCCACACAGGAAGGAAAGTCCTGGTAGCCAGCCTGCTCGAGGCTGTTGCCGTTGCCGCCTTCGAAGCACGGCCAGCCGAAGTTCGCACCGGGTCCGGCGCGGTTGATCTCCTCCCACACGTTCCAGCCCACGTCGCCGACGTAGAGCGAGCCCGTGGGTGGATCGAACGAGAAGCGGAACGGGTTGCGCAGCCCGAGCTGGTAGACCTTGGAGCGATTGCTGTCTGGATCGCCGTCGTAGTACGGGTTGTCGGGCAGACCCTTGCCCGTCGCGGGATCGATGCGCAGGATCTTCCCGGCCAAGCTGTCGAGGTCTTGCGCGCGCGTGCAGGCCGGGCGCGCCGCCACGAAGTCACAGCCGTCGCCGTTGCCCACGTAGAGCATGCCGTCCGGCCCGAACAGCACCGTGCCGATCGTGTGCGAGTTCTCGTCGGCGGGCAGACAGTCGCGCACGTACGCGCCGTGATCGCCGCAGCTGGGTCGCTCGTAGGCGTTGTGCAGATCGAGCCCGCTCAGGTTCTCCAGCGTGCTGTTGGAGCCGAGCAGCACGCTGGTGCTGCCCGCGCGCGCGGTGTCGAAGTCGGTCGCCGGGTCGGCCGCGACGCGAATCAGCTTGGAGGCGCGCGCACCGTTGCCGTCAGCCGCCGCGTTGCCCTCGGGCCCCGGTGTGCTCGTGAACACCTCGGCCGGATCCGCCACGTACACGAGGTACAGGTAAGGCGCGATCGGAAACGCCGGATCGACCGCGATCCCGAGCAGCCCACGATCACCGGCGGAGTTCACCTCGCTGGAGATGTCGAGGAACGGCCTCGGCAGTAGCTGCCCCTTCTTGATCACGCGCACCACGCCGCGCTTCTCCACCACGAAGATGCGGTCGGGCGGCGCGAACGCGAAGCCCGTGCCTTGCGCGAGCCCCTCGGCGACCGTGACCAGCTCGAAGCCGGCACCGCCGCGCACGATCTGCTCTCCGTCGTCGATCTGCTTCTCGTCGCTCCCAGGCGCGATGCCGCTCTGATCCGTGGGCGGGAGGATCACCTCGTCGCTCGGGAACGGCATCTCGTCGCTGGACTGACAGGCACAGAGCAGCACCAACGCAATCCAAGTCACACACGCGCGCAACATCGACTCCACGTTCGTAAGAAGGGGTTCTCGCCTCCCCGCCAACACACGCAAAGCCCAGAAACTTTCCTACGCGGGAAAGTTCGCGATCAAGTGCGCAACCTCGCCAGCCCCGAGGCCACGAGGTACTCGCGATCGGCGAGCGGCCCGAGGCAATTGGGAGGGATTCCGAATGCACCCACCAGGTCGAGCGCACGCGGCGCCAGCTCTTCCGAGAGCTCGCCGATCGTCTTGCGCACCGCACGTGACCGACTCGGTGCCAAGAAGTCGTTCTCCAGGAACCACGCCAGATCGGCCTCGATCCGCCAGAGGCCGTACAGCGCACAGAGCGGCTCCAGCACCGCGTGCTCGCGCGCGGCCTCCTGGAACGCGCTCAGCACGAACGCTTCGGCGTGTGCGCGCGCGAGGGCGAGCGCGTGATCCTGACAGGCGTCGAACGCGTCCTGCGCATCCTCCCCCTCCCGCACGCGACGATTGATGCGACGTGCGAGCGACGACAGCAGCGACTTCTCCCGGAAGCGCAGGGCCGCCGCATGCAGCTCCAGCGAGCGCAGCGACTCGCTCGAGTCGTCGCGCCGCGCGATCGGATTGCGCTCGCCCACCGCCACCGTGACGCTCTCGACCAGCGACTTCACCACCGTGCTCACCGGCGCCTTCTTCAGCGAGCGACGCAGCGTGCGCAGCAAGTTGTTGGCGACCAGCTGCGCGAGCACGGTGTTGTCGCCCTCGAACGTGGTGAACACCTCGGTGTCCGTGCGCAGCGCGTCGATCCGGTTGGCCGTCAGGTAGCCCTGGCCACCGCACGACTCACGGCACTGCTGCAGCGTGTCGATCGCTTGCCAGGTGCCGAACGCCTTGAGCGCAGCCGCCAGCGTCTCGAGCTCGCCCGCTCGCTGCTCGCCCTCCGCGCGCACCAGCATCTCGCGCTGCGCGAAGCTGAACGCGTAGGCGGCGGCGATCCGCGGCAGCAGGCGCATGCGATGCGAGAGGTAGTCGATCAGCGGCTTCTCGCGGCCGTCCGGCCCCGGAAACTGCGTGCGCGAGAACGCGTAGTGGGTGGCGATCGTGAGCCCCGTCTTGGCCGCCGCCGTCGCGCCGCAGCCGACCGCGATGCGCCCTCCGACGAGCGTGCCGAGCATGGTGAAGAAGCGCTTGTTCGCGCTCGGGATCGTGCTCGAGTACACGCCGTCTTCGGCCACTGCGCCGTACTTGTCGAGCAGGTTCGCGCGCGGGATGCGCACGTCGTCGAACCAGAGCCGGCCGTTGTCGACGCCGTTCAGCCCCATCTTCTGGCCGCAGTCCTCGATCCGCACGCCGGGCATCGGCTGGCCCGCGTCGTCGCGGATCGGGACCAAGAACGCGTGCACCCCGTAGCTCTCGCCGGCGGTCTCGAGCTGCGCGAACACGACGGCCATGTGCGCGTGTCGGGCCGCGTTGCCG
The DNA here is from genome assembly GCA_036277895.1 of Polyangiales bacterium. Taxonomy (GTDB): domain Bacteria; phylum Myxococcota_A; class Polyangia; order Polyangiales; family DASUME01; genus DASUME01. The sequence goes on along the minus strand of DASUME010000138.1, from coordinate 1,551 downwards.
ATCCATTCTTTGCCGGCGGACAGGCTCGGCGTGCGGATCACGAACTCCTGCTGCGCCGGCTCGTAGCGCGCGAGCGTCTCCAGCGCGCGCACGTTCGAGCCGTGGCCACGCTCCGTCATCGCGAAGCAGCCGAGCAGCTCGCCCTTCAGCCCGGCCCGCAGGCTCGGCAGGTGCGACTCCGTGCCGAGCGCCTCGATCGAGCCCGCGAAGAGGCCCGTCTGCACGCCGAACTTCACGACCAAGCTCAGATCGAAGGTCGAAAGCTGCTCGAACGTGGCCACGAAGTTGACGATGTCGCGCCCCTTGTCGAGCCCGTTCGGGTAACAACGCTCGATCACACCGTCGTCGATCAGCAGCTTCAGCCAGCGCAGCACCTGCTCGCGGTAGGCGTCCTTGTCGAGATCGCGCAAGCCCGCGAAGCGTGAGTCGGCGAGCAAAGTGCGCAGCTGTTGGCTGAGCTCCGCATGCGGGCCGTCGAGCTTGGCGCGCAGCTCGTCGCGTAGCGGCTGATCCAGCGTGTGCTCCGGGTCGCGCGCGCTGTCGAGGTTGCCGCGGTCGTCGAAGGACGCGTCCCAGCCGTCTTGAAACAGCGGTTGCTGCGCCGTGCCGAGCAGCTCCATCACGTGCTCGGCGCGCGCCTCGTCGACGTTGCCCGCGATCAAGCTGGCCTCGAGCGCAGACAACGAACGCCGCCGCTTGGGGGGCAGCCCGCGCCGCCACGCCTCCACTTCGCGCTCCAGCTGACGCAGCTTGTACGGCGACGGCGGCGACTCGGGGTCGAGCCAGCCGCGCAGGGCCGCGCGCGCGCCATCGTCGAGCCAATCGGCCCGCTCCAGCGCGTCGCGTACGGTCAGCAGGTCGCTCGGCGTCAGGTGACCGTCGTGCCAGGCAGCGAGCACCAGAGGTGCCACCGGCCGAAGCGCGGGTTGCGTCCACAAGAAATCATCGTGCTGCGCCATGGAGATGCACGTTGCGTACACACGCGGGGCCCTTGCGAAACCCTTCCCTCGGGGGTGTCGCCGCTAGCGTACGCGTGCAGGCGGAAACTGCAGGTCGCACTTGCTGAGCCGTAACGCTCCGACCACCCGCTCGGCGGACAGCTCACAGAACATGCCTGGCTCGGACCATGCGTGCAGAACCTGCGCACGCTGCATCAGGCCCCGGAACGACGGCGTCACCTCGTAGCTCTGGCCACCCAGCACCTGTCCCAGGGTACAGAGCGAGCGCGGCACCAGGCTGGACGTGAACGGCAGCGGCAGCGTGCCGTGCTTGAACCACAGCTCGACCGCGGTCACGCCGTCCACGCGCATGGTCACGCGCTTCACGCCGTCGCGGCCCTCGTCGACGTCGAAGTCGGCCAGCTCCTTGGGGATGCCCCAGTTGCGGCGGCCGTTCTCCACGCTGGCGCGCGTGGAGACGTAGATCTTGGTGATCGAGGGCAGGCGGCGCTTGCCGAAGCGAAACGTGCCCGGGATGAACAGCAGCTCGCGGTACGGTCCCACCGGCGACGCGGTGTACTCGACGAACATCGCCAGCCCGAGCTGGCCGAAG
>DASUME010000137.1:0-8446 GCA_036277895.1 Polyangiales bacterium | reverse complement strand
GATCGGCGCCATCAAGATCGATTCCAGGGTGCCCATCGTCTGCTCGGCGCGCAGCGCACCCGCAAAGCTCGCGTAGCTGGCCATGAAGAAGTTCATGGTGCCGAGGCCGATCACCGCGAACGGCAAGAAGCCGCCGTACTCGCGCGTGCTCGCCACGTCGCCCATCAGCTGCGCAGGAAGGTACAGCACGAGCAGCGGGAACAGCGCCCGCGCCATCGAGAGCACGAACGCCAGCGGGTAGCTGGTCGCCAGCCGCAGGTCGCGCAGCAAGAAGGCGGACAGCACCTTCATCGCGCCTCGGCCTCGATCTGCGTCAGCACCTGCATCAGGCCGAAGTGCTCGGTGTCGCAGCCGTCGATCGTCAGGCCCAACGTCAGCGCGTGCTCGATGGCCTGCTGCAAGCGCTGATCGCCGACCTCACGCTGCAACGTCAGCACACCTTCTTGCGCTCCGAACGTCGCCAGGGCGTCCGCCTGCCCGCGCACCCGCAAGCGCACGGTCTCCCCGCGCGCGTACTTCTGCCGGAGCGCGGCCATCGACGCGCACTCGATCACACGCCCACGCGAGAGGATCGCCACCCGCTCGCACAGCTGCTCGATCTCGGCGAGGTTGTGCGTGGTGATCAGGACCGTCTTGCCGCTGCCCGCGCGCGCCCAGCGCAGCAGCGTGCGGCGGAGGCCCTCGGCCGAGATCGGATCGAGGCTGCGCGTGGGCTCGTCCAGCAACAGCAGCGGCGGGTCGGGCAGCAGCGCGCGCGCGATCGCGAGCCGCTGCTTGTTCCCGCTCGAGTACTCCTGAAACGGCCGATCGATCACCGGGCCGAGCTCGAAGGTGTCGATCAGCTCCTGGCGCACGTGGTCGATGCCGTGCAGGCGTGCGAAGAACGCGAGGTTGTCGCGTCCGCTCAGCCGGTAGTAGAAGCTGCGCTCGTCCGCGCTCACCAGGCCCACGCGCCGCTTCAGCTCGCGCCCGTCGCGCACGCTGTCGAAGCCGAACACCCGCACCCGGCCTTCGCTCGGCTCGATCAGGCCGCAGGCGGTCTTGATCAGCGTCGTCTTGCCCTGGCCGTTGCGTCCGACCAGCCCGAAGATCTCGCCCGCCTCCACGCGCAGCGACACGCCCCGCAACGCCTCGACCACTGGCGCGCCCTGCCTGCGCAGCAGCTTCCGCAACCAGGGCAGCGGCCGATGGAAGCGCTTGCTGACCCCTTCGACCTCGATTGCCGGCGTCATACCTGCGCTTCGACGAACCTTACGAACTCCGGCAGCCGCGCGAGATCTTTGGGACGCGACAGCCGGAACACCGGCACCGCACGCGCGATCTGGGCCGCGCGCTCCATGTGCTGCTTGAAGCCGTAGAGAGGCGCGTACTGATGCGCGCAGTACGTGTGCCGCATCAGCTCCATCAGCGCCTCTTGCGGCGGCAGCTCCTGCGCCGAGAACGAATCTCCCGTGGCCAGCACGAAGATTCGCTCGAGGTTCACCGGCGCGCGCGCGAAGTGCTGCACGCGCTTCGAACGCTTCTCGATCTGGCTGTGCACCTGCGGATGCTCGCTCGGCTCCTCGCCCACCCCACGCAGCACGTCCTCGTACAGGCGCATGCGCGGAAAGCCTGGCAGCACTTGCCCGTCCTGAATGGCGGCGACGTCGTCACACACGAGCGTGTGCCCGTGCGCCGTGAGCGCCGCAGCCGTGGTGCTCTTGCCTTCGCCGGAGACGCCCACGAACGCCACGTGGTGGCCAGACAGCCCCAGCACGCTCGCGTGCAGCGTGAACACATCGCGCTGCCAGAGCAGGTGGGCGAGACTCTGACCGAGCAGCCCGTGCCGCACCAGCGCGTGCTCGGCGTCGGGCTTGGGCTCGATCACGATGCTGTGCCCGGCACGCATCCAATACCGGCCCACATCCCCAAAGCCGAGCACCGTCTCGTTGCGCTCGGCGTTGCGCTCGGCCCAGATGAAGCTGGCATCGGCGTCGTCGTAGCTCTCGCTCAGCCAGTCCGGCCGAACTTCCCCCAACGAAACAAGGACGTCCGCCTGGTGGCGAACGTCCTCATCTTCGAGCAGCTCGGGGATGGGAAGCGCAGAGCATAGACGTAGCCCGTACACCGAGTAGGCGTTCACGGCCTAGCTCTAGCGCGGCTGCGACCCATCACGAAGTGAAGGTGGGGCGAAGGACCCGCCTCAGCTCGTCTTCCCGGCGGGGCCGTGCGTGTCGGACTTGCACTTGGCCTTGGTGCTCAAGAATCCGCCGCCGAACACGTCGTGCTCGCCCGTGAAGCCGGTCACGGACTCGACCGAGCCGTGGAGCTTGAGCGCAGGCTTCGCGTACTGCTTCTTCATCTGTTCCATGTCCATCCTCTAGCAGAAAGGGCGGCATGAGACGAGCCGCTCGAAGGGGTTGCTGAGTCCAACTTGGACTCGGTGGGTATCAGTGCAAACGGTGTACCGCGGGCGTAAAGCCTCGGAAGCTCGCCTCCGGCGTGCGTACACCCACGAAAGGCCATGTTCCTTCGTGCCCCAAGGTGCAGTCCAGTCTGTGGCGAGGTGGGCGACGGCGCCGGCGCTGGCCACCGCGGGAGCCAGCGAGTGAGACAGCCGGATCACACCCGCTCACACCCGAAGTGCGGGAAAAGGCACGAAGCGGCTCAGGTCCGGGAGCTCGCCGATCAGCACCTGCCCATCGCACTCGACCCAGGCGTGGGCTTCGACCTTGCCCTCCGCGTCGCGTGCGACCCCCACCTGCACGGTCGAGGCGTGGCCGTGGCGGTGCAGCAACAAGTGCCCCGTGTACGCGACCGGCAGGCACTTGTAGACCCCGGGCACGCCGCGCCGCGCGCGGTCCACGGCGAGCGCGATCTCGCCCGGCGTGAGCGTCTTGTGCGGCGCGGGCGACGGCCGGGTGAGCAAGGGCCGCCAGCGCTTGAACGGCAACGCGCGTTGCACCAGCCGCACCGCGGGCAACAACGCCGCGGCCTGCAGCATCAGCGCGCGCTGATCGGCGCGCAGCGAGACGAGCTTGCGCGCGAGCTCAGCCAGCGCTCGCGTCGCGGACATCGAGCAGTCCCCTCTCGCGCATCTCGGCGAGCAGCTCGATCACGTCGCGCTCGCACTCCGCCGCCTGCACCTCGTACTCGTCGCACAAGGCGGCACAGATCGCCGACACCTGCACGGGTTGTTGCACGAGCTCCCAAACACGCGCGCCCACCTCGTTCAGACCGAAGTACTCCCCCGCATCCGCGCCGAGTATCACGGCTTCGTGTCCGAGCGACGTCGAAACCTGGTTCGGACTGACCACGACCGTCGTACTGAGCGCGATCGCCGCGTCTGCCATGAGCACTTCCCTTCTTCTTTGCCCGTGAGAAGATAGCAGCTATGCCATCCCCCAGAGGAGCAGCATGAAGATTCTGGTCACTGGTGGTGCGGGGTTCATCGGCGCCAACTTCCTCAACCTGCTCGTGCCTAGGCACCCGGAGCACCAGTTCATTAACGTCGATGCTCTGACGTACGCGGCCAACCTGAAGAGCGTGGAAGCCATCTCCAAGCTGCCGAACTACGCGTTCGAGCGCGTCGAGCTGGCGGACTTCGATCAGACGCTGGCGGTGTTCGAGAAGTACCGGCCGGAGCTGGTGGTGCACTTCGCCGCCGAGAGCCACGTCGACCGCAGCATCGCCGGTCCACGCGCGTTCGTGCGCGCCAACGTCGAGGGCACGTTCAACCTGCTCGAGGCCGCGCGCGCCACCTGGAAGCCCGGTGAAGGCCTGTTCCACCACGTCAGCACCGACGAGGTGTACGGCACGCTCGGCGCGGACGGCTACTTCACCGAGGAGACGCGCTACGACCCCTCGTCGCCCTACTCCGCGACCAAGGCCGCGAGCGACCACCTGGTCCGCGCCTGGGCGACCACGTTCAAGCTGAACGTGAAGGTGACCAACTGCTCGAACAACTACGGTCCGCTTCAATTTCCCGAGAAGCTGATCCCACTGATGATCTCGAACCTCGTCGAGCGCAAGCCACTGCCGGTCTACGGCAAGGGCGAGAACGTGCGCGACTGGCTGTACGTGACCGATCACTGCGAGGCGATCTGGACCGTGATCCAGAAGGGTAAGGTCGGCGAGACGTACAACATCGGCGGCCACAACGAGAAGAAGAACATCGACGTGGTGCACGAGCTGATCGCGATCGTCGCCAGCGAGACGAACGCCAGCGAGGCCGAGCTCAAGAAGCTGATCACGTACGTCACCGATCGTCCCGGCCACGACGCGCGCTACGCGATCGACGCCGGCAAGCTGCAGCGTGAGCTCGGCTGGACGCCCAAGGAGACCTTCGAGTCCGGCATCCGCAAGACCGTGCGCTGGTACCTCGAGAACAAGGCCTGGACCGCGGACGTGCTCTCGGGCGACTACCGCAAGTGGATCGAACAGAACTACGGGAGCCGCTGAATGATCCAGAAGGGCATCATCCTGGCCGGCGGCTCGGGCACACGCCTGCACCCGCTGACGATCGCCGTGAGCAAGCAGCTCATGCCGATCTACGACAAGCCGATGATCTACTACCCGCTGACCACGCTGATGTTGGCGGGCATCCGCGACGTGCTCGTGATCACCACGCCGCACGACTCGGATTCGTTCAAGCGGCTGCTCGGCGACGGCAAGCGGCTGAACATGAACATCTCGTACGCCACGCAGCCGAGCCCGGACGGGCTGGCGCAGGCGTTCATCATCGGCAAGCAGTTCTGCGCCGGCCAGTCGTGCGCGCTCGTGCTGGGCGACAACATCTTCTACGGGCACGGCGTGTCCGGGCAGCTGCTCAACGCGGCCCAGCGCGAGAAGGGCGCCACCGTGTTCGGTTACTACGTCGCCAACCCCACTGCCTACGGCGTGGCCGAGTTCGACGAGCGCGGCACCGTGATCGGCCTCGAAGAGAAGCCCGCCAACCCCAAGAGCAACTACGCCGTCACCGGCCTCTACTTCTACGACAAGCAGGTCTGTGAGCTGGCGGCCGCGCTCAAGCCCAGCGTGCGCGGCGAGCTGGAGATCACGGACCTGAACCGGCTCTACCTGGAGCAGGGCAAGCTGCACATGGAGCTGTTCAGCCGCGGCGTGGCCTGGCTCGACACCGGCACGCACGAGTCCTTGATGCAGGCCTCCAACTTCATCCAGACCGTCGAGGAACGCCAGGGCCTGAAGGTCGCGTGCCCCGAGGAAGTCGCGTACCGCAAGGGCTGGATCAACGAGGAACAGGTGCTCAAGCTCGCCGAGCCGCTCAAGAAGACCGGCTACGGCCGCTACCTGATCGACCTGATCGAGCGCGGGGGGAAGTAAGACATGGAGGTCATTCCGCAGGCGCTCCCGGAAGTGCTGCTGATCAAGCCGAAGGTGTTCGGCGACGCGCGCGGCTACTTCATCGAGACCTTCAACAGCGAGCGCTACGTGCAGGCGGGCATCGCGCTGCCGTTCGTGCAGGACAACCTGTCCAAGTCGCGCCGCGGCATCCTGCGCGGGCTGCACCTGCAGAACCCGCACGCACAGGGCAAGCTGGTGAGCGTGGTCGAGGGCGAGGTGTTCGACGTCGCGGTCGACGTGCGCGTCGGCTCGCCCACGTTCGGCAAGTGGGTCAGCGCGCTGCTGTCCGCCGAGAACCACCATCAGCTGTGGGTCCCGCCGGGCTTCGCGCACGGCTTCGCGGTCACCAGCGAGACCGCGCTGTTCTCCTACAAGTGCACGGACCTGTACCACCCGGAGGCCGAGGTCGGCGTCGCGTTCGACGATCCGGCGCTCGGAATTCCATGGCCGGTCGATGCGCCCGAGCTGAGTGCGAAGGACAAGGCCAACCTGCCGCTGGCGCAGATCGATCCCGCGAAGTTGCCGAGGTACCGATGAGCTACGCGATCCTGGGTGGCAAGGGCATGCTGGGCCGCGCGCTGCGCGAGCTGCTGACGCAGCAGAAGCTGCCGTTCGGCATCTTCGACCTGCCCGAGTTCGACATCACCAACCGCGGTCATCTGGAGAGCGCGATCGGCCCCGAGCTGAAGGCCGTGATCAACTGCGCCGCCTACACCAACGTCGATGCCGCGGAGACCGACGAGGCCAACGCCACCAAGATCAACGGCACGGCCGTGAAGCTGGTCGCGCAGGTGTGCGCCGAGCGCAACATCCCGCTGGTCCACTACAGCACGGACTACGTGTTCCCGGGCAACGCCACGGAGCCGTACCTGATCGACCAGGAGCTGTCGCCGATCGGAGCCTACGGACGCAGCAAGGCCGTGGGCGAGCGGGCGGTCTGGACCACCGGTGGACCTTACTTGCTCTTGCGGACGAGCTGGTTGTACGCACCTTGGGCAAACAACTTCGTGCGTACGATCTTCAAGTTCTCGCGCGCGCAGGACGCGCTCAAGGTGGTGTCCGACCAGCACGGCCGGCCCACGAGCGCAGAGCACCTGGCGCGCGTGACCTTGCAGCTGCTCGAACAAGGCGCGCGCGGCACCTTCCACGTCACCGACGGTGGACAGTGTTCGTGGCACGAGTTCGCGACCGAGATCGTGCGTCTCGCAGGCCACAAGGCACAGGTGAACGCATGCACAAGCGAAGAGTTCGCACGTCCAGCCAAGCGCCCGGCCTACAGCGTGCTCGACATCTCGCGCACGGAGCTCGCGGTCGGACCGATGCCGCGCTGGCAGGACAACCTCGCCGACGTGATGGCCAGGCTCGAGCCCGTCTGAGCGCGTCATGAGGCGCTGGCTGATCGCCGGCGGCGTCGTGCTGGTCGTGCTCGTGGGCCTGATGTTCGCGCTGCCGGCGATCATCAAGAAGATCGTCGAGACCAAGCAAGCGAACATGCCGGGTGGCTACCAGGCCAAGCTCGATCACGTGGAGGTGCGCGGCCTGGGCAGCGAGATCGCGCTGGTCGGCTTCCACATCGTCAAGAAGAACGGCCTGGTCCCGGTGCCGTTCCTGCAGACCAAGGAGTTTTCGCTGCTGACCGAGCGCGAGGGCTGGAAGCTGCGCACGGTGATGCGCTACGTGAACCCCGAGTTCAGCTGGGTCGACGCGGAGTCCGAGGCCAAGAAGCAGCTCGGTCCGCAGGACGTGATCAACACCCTGCGCGAGCAGCTGCCGTTCGAGCTCACGCGCGTGGAGGTCATCGACGGCATCGGGCACTTTCGGAACTTCCAGACCAAGCCGGACATGGACATCTACGCCCACCACCTCAACGTGCGCTGGGAGAACCTGTTCGGCTGCCTGCCGCCGGGCAACAGCGCCTGCCGCTCGAACCTGCGCGCGACGGCGAAGGTGATGAAGAGCGGCGACCTGAAGCTGAAGGGCCGCTTCGCGCGCAACCCGGTCAACGACTTCCACGTCACCGCGCACCTGCGCGACCTGCGCGCGTCCGAGCTCAACCCGTTCCTGCAGCAGTACGTGAAGATCAAGGCCTCCAAGGGCGAGATCGCGCTCGACGCGCGCTACGACCGCCACGGCGAGCGCCACGACGCGCTGATGGTCCCGCTGCTCGACGACATCGAGGTCGAGAAGGCCGAGGGCGAGGACAAGAGCTTCCTGCGCAAGATCGGCGCCGGCATCGCGACCGGCTGGTTCGAGCGCAAGAAGGGCGAGAAGGGCATCGCGATCACGAAGAAGCCCAACGGCGCCACCGACTTCGAGATCGTCGACAAGCCCGACGTGCACGACCCCAAGGACGCCAAGGCCGACGACGACTGAGCGCCGCGTTGTCAGCCAGGCCGGTCGGTAGTAGTATCTTCCTACCATGGCCGCCACGGTCGAAAAGCTCAGCCTCTCTCTGCCCTTGGAGGAAGTCGCTTACCTCCGCGACCGCGCCGACCGTGAGCGTGTCCCGCTCTCGACCCTGGTCCTGGCAGCTCTTCGCGAGAGTCGCACCCGCAAAGAACAGCTCGCGCGTCAGCAGGCTGCTTTCGCGCAGTACGTCACGTGGGCTACCGATGGCGAGGGTCTCCCGGCCGACGTACTGGCTGCGGCCGAGCGTGAGCTCGCCGAGGGGTGAACGGCCTTACGCTCGACACGGGCGCACTGATCGCGCTCGAGCGAAAGGATCAACGCACCTCTGCCTTGATCGCGATCGCACATCGAAAGCAGCAAGTGATCACAGTCCCCGCCCCCGTCGTCGTCGAGTGGTGGCGAGGCCAGCGTGGTCCCGTGGCGAACCTCCTGGACGCCTTGGTCGTCGAGCCTCTCACCCTGCCTCTCGCGCGCCTCGCAGGCGCCGCGCTCGGAGCGTGCGCCTCCGGACCAAGCACGACCGATGCCGTCGTCATGGCCTCCGCCGCGCAACGCGGTGACGCCGTCCTGACCGGCGACTTTGCAGACCTACAGAAACTCCAGACCGTCTTCACCAGCGTCCGGCTCCTCGGCGTCTGAGCCGCCACCGACGCCCGCGTTTTTGCCCTCTCTCACGCGGCCTGGCTATCGTCCC
>DASUME010000136.1:0-5197 GCA_036277895.1 Polyangiales bacterium | reverse complement strand
AAGAGCAGCCACGAGGCGCGGCTCTTGGACCTGATCGCCTACGATCGTTAGGCCGTGGGGTTCGGGTAGCGCGCGTGGATCTGGTCCACTGCGGCCAGTAGCTCGGGCTTGAGCTCGAGCTCGAAGCTGGCGAGGTTCTCCTCCAGCTGGGCCTCGGTGGTGGCGCCGATGATGGTGCTCCTCACGAACCAGCGGCTCTTCACGAACGCCAGCGCGAGCTGGGTGGGCGTGAGGCCGTGCTCGCGAGCGAGGTTGGCGTAAGCCGCCACGGCCTCGTTCACGTTGACCTTCGTGTAGCGAGCGTTGAAGCCCTCGAACAGCGCGACGCGCGAGCTGGGCGCGACTCCCTGCAGGTGCTTGCCCGTCAGGTAGCCGAACGCCAGCGGACTGTACGGGATCAGGTCCACGTTCTCGCGCCGGCCCGCCTCGGCGAGCGCGTACTCGTAGTGCCGGTTGATCAAGTTGTACGCGTTCTGGATCGTGATCGGCGGCGGCAGGTTCAGCGCGCGCGCCGTGCGCACCCAGTCGGTCACGCCCCAGGCGGTCTCGTTGCTGACGCCCCAGTAGCGCACCTTGCCGGACTTGATCACCTCGGACAGCGCGATCAGCTGCTCCGCCGTCTCGGTGCTCTCGCGCTCCTGCGTGGGATCGTAGGTGCTGCCGCCGAACAGCGGCACGTACCGGTCCGGCCAGTGGATCTGATACAGATCGATGTAGTCGGTCTGCAGACGCTTCAGGCTCGTCTCCACCGCCGCCTGCACGTTCTGGCGCGTGATGTTCAGCTTGCCCCCGCGCACGTGCGTGATCGGCCGGCCCGGGCCCGCGATCTTGGTCGCCACGATCACGCGCTCGCGCTTGCCCCGCTTGAGCCACTCGCCGAGGAACTGCTCGGTGCGGCCCTGCGTCTCGGCGCGCGACGGCACCGGATACATCTCGGCAGCGTCGATGAAATTAACCCCGCGTGCGAGGGCGAGGTCGAGCTGACGGTGCGCCTCGGCGACCGTGTTCTGCTGGCCGAAGGTCATCGTGCCGAGGCAGACCTCGGAGACGTTCAGGCCGCTGTTGGCCAGGGGGTGAAAGCGCATCCGGGCAGCCTAGTTTCGGCCCGTCTCGCGGGCAAGACACAACTTGAAGTCGCGGCCCGGTGTGCGAAGCTGCGCGCCTTCTATGTTCGAATACCGCGACGGAGAGTTGTTCTGCGAAGACGTCGGCCTGGCCGCGCTCAGCCAGCGCACCGGCACGCCGGCCTACATCTACTCGCAGGCCGCCTTCGAGACGCAGTTCAAGGGCGCGCAGGCCGCGTTCGCCGAGCTGGCGCCGGAGATGCGCTACTCGGTCAAGAGCTGCGGCAACCTGCACATCTTGAAGGTGCTCGCGCGCTGCGGCGCGGGCATGGACGTGGTCAGCGGCGGTGAGCTCTACCGCGCCCTGCGCGCGGGCGTTAAGCCGGAGCGCGTGTGCTTCGCGGGCGTGGGCAAGGCCGACCACGAGATCGAGGAAGCCATCCGCGTGGGCGTGGGCTTCTTCAACGTGGAGAGCGAGCAGGAGCTGGAGACGATCGAGCGCTTCGCGCGCGCAATGGCCAAGCGCGCGCGCGTCTCGATCCGGATCAACCCGGACGTGGGCGACTCCAAGACGCACGTCAAGACCAACACCGGCGCGCGCGGCACCAAGTTCGGCATCGACAGCGAGCGCGTGCCGCAGGTGTTCAAGACCTTCGCGGCCAGCCCGCACCTCGAGCTGCGCGCGATCCACATGCACATCGGCTCGCCGATCTACAGCCCCGAGCCTTACTTGCGCGCGATCGTCGTCGGGCAGGCGATGCTCGCGACGCTGGAGGCGCAGGGCACGCCGGTGGACACGCTCAACCTCGGCGGCGGCTTCATGGCCAGCTACGGCAACCCCGATCACCCCGAGCCGACGTGGGAAGACTACGCGCGCCCGATCACGGAGGCACTGCGCCCGTTCAAGGCCGCGGGGGGCAAGGTGCTGTTCGAGCCGGGGCGGCGCATCAGCGCCAACGCGGGCGTGCTGCTCACGCGCGCGCTCTACACCAAGCGCAGCGGCGACCGGAACGTGGTGGTGGTCGACACCGGCATGCACCACCTGATCCGGCCCGCGATGTACGACGCGGAGCACTTCATCTGGCCGGTCTCGGTGAAGCCGGAGCATGCGCCGACCACGCGCGATCCGCGCCAGCGTCGCGCCGGCTATGATCTGTTTGACGTGGTCGGACCGATCTGTGAGTCGTCCGATCGGCTGGGCGAGCACCGCGCGCTGCCGCCGGTGAAGCGCGGTGACCTGCTCGCCGTGTTCAGCGCGGGCGCTTACGGCATGGTGATGGCCAGCCAGTACAACGCCGTGCCGCGGCCTCCAGAAGTGCTCGTGAGCGGCGCGGAAGCGACTTTGATCCGCCGTCGCGAGACGTACGAAGATCTCGTCTCCGCGGAGAGCGAGACCCACCCGCTTTGAGCGGCACACCCCATCCAAGATTGCGGATTGGTACACCCCGTGCGAGCGTCGTCTCGCATGCATAACAATCGGGTTTGGGCGGGATGGATCGTCGCGCTGATGCTGGCGAGCGCGAGCAACGCGCTTGCACAGCAGAGCGCACCAGCTGCACCACCGGCCGCCGGCGCGCCCGCGGCGCCAGGCGTAGCGGGCCAAGCGCCGCCGCCGCAGCAGCAGGCATATCCGGCACAGCAGCAGCCCTACCCGGCACAGCAGCAGGCCTACCCGGCACAGCAGGGATATCCGGCCCAGCAGCAGGCCTACCCGGTCCAGGGTGGCTATCCCCCTGCGCAAGGGTACCCGCCACCGCAGCAGGGATATGCGCCGCCCCAGCAGGCATACGGGCAGCAGCCGTACTACCAGCAGCCGTACGTCACCGGCAACGTGGCGCCGCGCGCACGCCGGCCGCGCAAGGGCATGATGATCGCGGGCCTCTCGATCCTCGGCGGCTCGTACTTGATCGCGACCTCGGTCGGTGTGGGCCTGATCGACGAAGAGGACAACGACTGCCGCGACTGCCGCGACGTCGCACGCTGGCTGTTCCTCCCGGTGTTCGGGCCCTGGATCGCGATGCGAGAGACCGATGCGGACGGCGGCTTGTGGCTGCTCGGTCTGATCGAGGTTGTAGGCGCGGGGCTGACGATCGGCGGCATCGTCCGATACGTGAACACCAAGAGGCAGTACGAGTCGGGCCTGGCCAGCTGGAGCTTCGACCAGGGGCGCAAGCTGACGCTCGACGTGTCGAGCACTCCGCTGATGGCGGGTCCGCGCATGAACCTGCAGTTTTAGCCGGCCGCTCATGCGAACATCCGTCGTGTGCATCACGCGTTGGTCTTCGCGAGCTTGTTCCTCGGCCTGAGCTGCGGCGGCGGTAACACCACGCTGCCCGCGCTCGGCAGCGTCCCGCCCAGCAGTCTGTGTACGGACGTCAAACGCTGCGACGTGCGCGGCGACACGGCGGTCACCACGCTCGCGGGCACGCCGATTCACCTGGCGGACAAGCAAGGGCCCGAGAGCTACCTCGGCAAGGTCGCGCCCAAGCGGGTGGCGAGCAGCGTGCTGCTCACGTGCGGCGGCGAGATCGTGCGCGACGACTGGCTGGAGACCGGGCCGACCGCGCGCGCGGTCAAGGTCAGCGACCAGGGCAAGCAGGAGCTGCGCGCGTCGCTAAAGAACTTCCTCGCCCAGCAGCTGCTGGCGCACCCCGAGGTGCTCGAAGGCCGCAACGCGACCATCGAGTCCGTGATCGACGCCAGCACGCAGGGCACCACGCCGGGCGTGGTGAACCTGGTGAGCCAGACCTACTGGCTCACGGACACCGCGTTCGAGAAGCGCGTGGGGGCGTGCGGCGAGGAGAACTACGCCGACATCATCTACTCGCTGACCCTGCTCTCGCTGTCCGACCTGACGCGCAAAGAGATCGAGTCCAAGCTGCTGACCAACCTGTCCAACAAGCTGGCCGCTGCGCCGTCTCCGAAGGCCGACGAAGGCGAGGAAGCCGCCCTGGAAGGAGCGCCGGAGGCGGCGCCGGCGGGCGACGACGAGGCACAGAGTTCACGCTTGAAGGAGCTGGCCTTCGCGACCGTGAAGGCGCTGGCCGGGGAGCTGCGTACGATCGCGGCGCTCGGCTTCGACGAGAGGTGACGCGTCGAGTCGTGCGTGCGCGACTTGCGCACTGGCGGAAAAGTGTCGTAGATGGGTCGCTGCAATGAATCATGCAGCTCGTTTCCTGTTCCTGACTGCGCTCGCGCTCGGCGGTTGTGGCGATGACAACTCCCGCTCGCTCTTCAGCAGTGAGGTCGGCGACCGCGACACGCCGGTCGAGGACCTCGGCGACGACGACAAGCGCCAGTTCTGCGCCAAGGTCGACAGCTACACCAACGTCAGCGTCGGTCTGGACGAGGTCGCGCGGATCGCCTGCGCACCGATCGCGCTGCTCACGTCGACCTCGCGCGCCGCCTGCGAGGAGCTGCTCGACAGCTGCGCGCGCGACGCCCTGAAGGTCTCGCTCGCCCGCCAGCAGCGCAGAGAAGAGTGCTACGGCAGCCTAGCCTCGTGCCAGGCCGACGTGGGCACGCTGGAGGGCTGCGTGGACATCAACGTGCGCGCGTTGCGCGCGACGCTCGAGCGCATCTCCTGTGCGCGCTTCGGCGACAGCACGGTGCAGGACGACATCGACGACGCCCGCACCGCCGCCGGATGCACGCAGATCTCCAGCAGCTGCGGCGACGCAGTGTTGCTGTATTGAAAAGTCGAGCCGGCAAGGCTTGACTCCGCGAACGGCGACGGCACTCTGATCGCAAGTCCAAGGCGTCGTGCCTGGACCGGCGCGAGGCATTTCGCCCGCGTCATCCCGTCTGGGTTCAGCGCCCAGGCAGTTGGAGACTGACAATGCATCCTGGTTTTCATGGTTGGTGGCGCGGGCGCCACGGCGCGGACTCGCGTCACGAGCACGTGGGAGGCTGCGGGCACCATGGCCTTCACCACGCGCATCATCACGGCGCGTGGGCGGGTCCGCAGTTCGACGAGGGCGGCGTGTTCGGCGTGCGCCGGCCACTGCGCTTCCTCGCCTACAGGCTGGAGCTCAGCGAGGACCAAGTCGCCGTGTTGGCGACCGTGCTCGATGAGCTCAAGACCGAACGCGCGCAGGCGGCGGTCGATCAACGTCGCCGCGTGTCCGCGCTGG
>DASUME010000135.1:0-2083 GCA_036277895.1 Polyangiales bacterium | reverse complement strand
GAGGGCCTGCCAGGCGAGTACGCGCAGTTCGACTTCGGCGAGTGCGTGGTGCCGTTCGTATCCACGGGCAAAGAGCGCGTGCAGTTCTTCGCCGGCCGGCTGAAGTTCTCCCGCTACATGCACGTGGTGCTCGTTCCAGATCAGCAAGCCGAGACGCTGGTTCGCTCGCTGTTCGCGTGCTTGACCGAGTTCGGCGGCTCGCCGAAGGAGTGGGTGTTCGACAATCCACGCACGGTTCGGATCTCGCCAGTCGGTGCAGAGCCCATCGTGTTGCATCGCTACCTGCGTCAAGCGGTCGCCGAGTGCCGCGTGATCCCGACGTTGTGCTCGCCGCGCTCGGGCAATCAGAAAGGCTCGGTCGAGCGTCTGGTCGGCTTCGTCAAGAACAGCTTCTTGCGCGTTCGGCGCTTCCGCGACTTGGCCGACCTCGAGACGCAACTCGCGCAGTGGTTGCACGAGATCAACCACACGCGTGCATGCGATGCCACGCGGCGCATTCCCGCGGATGCACTCGCTGAGGAGGCTGCACTCCTCGCGCGCCGACCTGTACGTTCCTCGCCAGATGCATGGGCGATCGAAGAGACTGCGACCGTCACGCCGATGGGCACGATCACGTTCCGCGGTACGTCGTACTCGGCAACGGCGCGCTACCTCGGAGCACCCGCCACACTGCTCGTGCGCAAGCGGACGATCGACATTCACGTGGGCGACGAGAAGTGCGAGCACCGCCGCGAAGATCACACGCGTGAAGTACGCCGACTGCCTGCGCATCGCGAGGACGTCCTGGCCGTGCTGCACGGCCGCCGCAAGCTCGCCACGTTTCGCCGGCAGTGCCTGCTCGAGCTCGGACAGCCTGCGTGGCAGTTCCTCGGGCAACTCGTGCATCGTTGCCCTCAAGGCAGCTGGGAGAAGCCTTGCAGCGACCTTTACGAGCTGCTGACCACCCACGGCGATGGCGCGATGGTGGACGCCTTCACGCGCTGCGTGGCGCGCTCCACCTTCACGGTTGCGGCGATGCGCGCCGTGCTCAAGGAGGCGGCATGAGTCCGGCCGACATCGAGCTCGACGCGCTCCTCAAGCGACTCCATCTGCCGACGGTGCGTCGTCTGTACGCCGAATATGCTGCACGCGCCGCCGCGGAGGGATGGTCGCATCGCGACTTCCTCGCACTGCTCATCGCGGAGGAGGTCGCGCACCGCAACGACACGCGCATCCAGAGAGCAGCTGCCAAAGCGCGCTTTCCGTTCATCAAGACGTACGAGAACTTCGACTTCCTGTTCCAGTCGAGCCTCAAGCGTCAGAGGCTTGGACCTTACTTGGGTCCGGAGCTCGTGTCCGAAGGACGCAATCTCATCCTCTCAGGCCCGCCTGGTCGCGGCAAAACACACCTCGCGGTCGCAATCGGCTACCGCGCCATCCAGAACGGCTTCTCCGCAAAGTTCGTCGGAGCCAGCGCGCTCATCGACGAGCTCGGCGAAGCTTCGCGCGCAGGTCGCTTGCGCGAGGCCACCGCTGCATGGGTCGAACCGCACGTGCTGATCATCGACGAGGTCGGCTACCTCAACCACGCCGCCGACGCTGCCAACGTGTTGTTTGGCGTCGTCGATCAGCGATACCTCGCAGCCAAACCCATGGTGTTCACCACCAACAAGAAGCTGCGGGCCTGGGGCGACGTGCTGCATGACCACGACCTCGCCGAAGTGATCCTGGACCGCGTCCTCGAGCGTGGTCAGCACATCGTGCTCGGAGGGCGTTCTTACCGGACGCGCAATCTCGATCCGGAATCGCTCGCCAGCGGCGGCGACGCGGATCCGGAAAGCATCCGAGAGTCCGGAAACACCCCGCTGCGGACGACGCGTACGTAGCGCTCCGCGCTCTGCGCGCGCGCCCGTCCGGGCGCTGCCGCAGACGCGGAGCTAGCAAGCCGCCACGACCTCGCATCCGAAGTCCTGCGGCCACCACGGCGCGGTAGTCGTCGAGGCCCCACGCGTTCGGCCCTTGCGGCCTGCGCACCCGTGCTGCAACGTCTGCTGACCCGCCAAACTTTCCGGACAAAACCCGCCAAACTTTCCGGACGCCACAG
>DASUME010000134.1:0-6419 GCA_036277895.1 Polyangiales bacterium | reverse complement strand
CTGATAGTCGTCGGCGCGTTCGACCCCTTCTGCCACGGTGGACAGCCCGAGCTTCTTCGCGAGGTCGATGCTCGACTCCAGGATCGCGCGCGCTGCGGGATCGTGCGCCGCACCGTCGACGAACGCGCGATCGACCTTCAGCTCCACGAATGGCACGCGCTGCAGTTGCTCCAGCGAGGAGTAACCGGTGCCGAAGTCGTCGATCGAGAGCCCGATGCGCCGCAGCCGCAGCCGCGTGAGCGTATCGAGCGCGCGCGTCAGGTCGCGCATGATCTGCGTCTCGGTCACCTCGACCATCACCTTGGACGGCTCGACGCCGTGCATGCGCGCGGTCTTCTCCACGAACTCCGGCAAGTCGAGCTTGCCGACCGTCTGCGTGGAGACGTTGATCGCGATCGACAGGTCGTGCCCGCGCTTGGTCCACTTGCCGGCCTCGCGCAGCGCCTTGCTCAGGATCACGCGCGTGATCTGATCGATCAGCCCTTCGCGCTCCGCGATCGCGATGAAGTAGCTGGGCGGCACGAAGCCGAGCGTCTGGTGCTTCCAGCGCGCCAGCGTCTCGACGCCGCTACAGCGCCCGGTGCCGACCAACACCTTTGGCTGAAAATAGACCTGGATCTCGTCGTTCGCGATCGCTTGCCGCAGCTCGTCGACGCTGACCTGGATCGGCGCCGGCGCGGGCATGCTGGAGCGCGTGGCGGGCGACACGTGGCTGCGCAGCAGGCTCAGCACCTCGGCGCTGATCGGCTTCTCGACCGCGCCGAGCACGTTCAGCCCGTGCGCCTTGGCCAGGCTCTCGGCGGTGCGCAGGATGCGCTTGTCCTCGCCACTCATGAGCACGATCGAGCCCTCGAAGCGGCGCGCGGAGAGGTGGCGCAGGAACTCCACGCCGTCCATCTCCGGCATGTTCAAGTCACACAACACGATGTCGGCGCTGCCGCGGTCGAGCACCCGTAGCCCATCTTCGCCGCTGTTGGCCGCGATGATCCGACTGAAGCCCAGCTCGTCGAGCGCAGCCACCGCCAGCTCGAGCATCAGCTCGTCGTCGTCCACCACCAGCACGGTCGTCGAGTTACGGCCCATCCACTGCTCCCCCGGAGAGTCGGAGTGTACACAGAAGCTTGTACCGGTTACGAGGTAGAGATCGCGCTGTGCGGTGACTGATTGTGAACGGCAAGCGCGGTTGCTCGAGGCCAACTTTCGGAGTTTTTCCGATTCGCTGCGCCGCACGCCCCGGGTTGGGGAAGGAAGCGTCGAAGCCGGTGAGTCACCTGACGCTGAGATGCAGTAATCAATCGCAGACCCACCCCCCTTTGTGCACCGCCGTGACGCTTGCGGAGAATGGTCGTTGCGGATGCAGAAGCCGTTGTCAGACTCGGGGCCATGCGCGTCTTTTCCGGGTCCCTCGCTCTCTCACCCGCGAAGCTGGCGAAGCGGCTCTCCGCCCTGCAGCAGCACAATCCGCGCATCCGCGGGCTGCGCGCTCACTACGTGCACTTCGTCGATGCCGAGCAGCTCGAGCCAGCGGAAGTAGACAAGCTGGAGCAGCTGCTCCGCTACGGTCCGCGCGCGGAGCTCGAGGTGGGCGCGCCGGAGCTCACGCTCTGGGTGGTGCCGCGGCTCGGCACGATCTCGCCCTGGTCGTCCAAGGCCACCGACATCGCACGCCTGTGCGGCCTGACCCATGTGCGTCGCATCGAGCGCGGCGTGGCGTTCGAAATCTTCGGCACGGCCGACGACCGCAAGCTGCTCGAGAACGCGCTGCACGATCGCATGACCGAGAGCGTGCTCGACGACCTGGAGCGCTCCGGCGAGCTGCTGTTCGCGCGCGCCGAGCCGGCGCCGCTGGCCACGGTGCCCGTGCTGGCCGAGGGGCGCGCCGCCCTGGAGCGCGCCAACGCGAAGCTCGGGCTCGCGCTGGCCGAAGACGAGATCGACTACCTGGTGCGCGGTTTCGGCGAGCTCGGGCGCGACCCCACCGACGTCGAGCTGATGATGTTCGCGCAGGCCAACAGCGAGCACTGTCGGCACAAGATCTTCAACGCCGACTTCGTGGTCGACGGCGTGGCGCAGGAAGACTCGCTGTTTCGCATGATCCGGCGCAGCACCGAGGCCCACCCCGAGGGAGTTCTGAGCGCGTATCGCGACAACGCGTCGGTGATCGAGGGCTCGATCGGCGGCCGCTTCTCGCCCGCGAGCGAGGGCGGTGAGTACCGCACCACGACCGAGCCGATCCACATCCTGTGCAAGGTCGAGACGCACAACCACCCGACCGCGATCTCGCCCTTCTCGGGTGCGTCCACGGGCTCGGGCGGTGAGATCCGCGACGAGGGCGCCACCGGCCGCGGCAGCAAGCCCAAGGCCGGCCTGGTGGGCTTCAGCGTCTCCAACCTGCGCCTGCCCGGGGCCGAGCGCCCGTGGGAGCGCGACCACGGCAAGCCCGGGCGCATCGCCAGCGCGCTGGAGATCATGACCGACGGCCCGCTCGGCGGCGCCGCCTTCAACAACGAGTTCGGCCGCCCCGCGCTGACCGGCTACTTCCGCAGCTTCGAGCTCGACGTCGCGGTGCAGGGCGCGCAGAGCGAGGTGCGCGGCTACCACAAGCCGATCATGGTCGCCGGCGGCTACGGCACCATCCGCGAGCAGTTCGTGCAGAAGGGCGAGATCCAGCCCGGCAACGCGATCGTGGTGCTCGGCGGGCCGGCGATGTTGATCGGCCTCGGCGGCGGCGCCGCGTCCTCGATGGCGCAAGGCGCGAGCGAGGAGGACCTCGACTTCGCCTCCGTGCAGCGCGACAACGCCGAGATGGAGCGGCGTTGCCAGGAGGTGATCGACCGCTGCGTGGAGCTCGCGGACGACAACCCGATCGTGTCGATCCACGACGTGGGCGCGGGTGGCCTGTCGAATGCGCTGCCGGAGCTGGTCAACGACTCCGGCCGCGGCGGGCTGTTCGCGTTGCGCGCGGTGCCCAACGACGAGCCCGGCATGTCGCCGCTGCAGATTTGGTGCAACGAGGCGCAGGAGCGCTACGTGCTCGCGGTCGACCCCACGCGGCTCGCGCGCTTCGAGGCGCTGTGCAAGCGCGAGCGCGCGCCGTATGCGGTCGTGGGCACTGCCACCGAGGACAAGCAGCTCGCGGTCGAGGACGCGCACTTCGCGAACAAGGCGATCGACATGCCGCTGCAGCTGCTGCTCGGCAAGCCGCCGCGCATGAAGCGCGACGTGACGCACGTGGCGCGCCGCACGCTGCCCTTCCCGCTCGAGAACAAGGCGATCGAGGACGCACTCGCGCGCGTGCTGCTGCTGCCCACGGTGGCGGACAAGACGTTCCTGATCACGATCGGCGATCGCAGCATCACCGGCCTGGTGGCGCGCGATCAGATGGTCGGCCGCTACCAGGTGCCGGTCGCCGACTGCGGCGTCACCGCCACCAGCTTCGACAGCGTGAGCGGCGAGGCGATGGCGATCGGCGAGCGCACGCCGCTGTCCTTGCTCGACGCCGGCGCCAGCGCACGCATGGCCGTGGCCGAGGCGATCACGAACATCGCCAGCGCGCGCATCGCGCAGCTCGGCCGCATCAAGCTCTCCGCCAACTGGATGGTCGCAGCCGGCCAGCCCGGGGAAGACGCCTCGCTGTACGACGCCGTGCGCGCCGTGGGCGCCGAGCTTTGCCCGGCGTTGGGCATCGCGATCCCGGTCGGCAAGGACTCGATGTCGATGCGCAGCGTGTGGAACGAAGGCGGCAGCAGCAAGAGCGTGACCGCGCCGCTGTCGCTGATCGTGAGCGCGTTCGCTCCGGTGCTCGACGTGCGCCGCACGCTGACACCCGAGGTGCACCCGCACGTGGCCGACCGCGAGCTGATCTTGCTCGACCTCGGCGGCAGCCAGCACCGGCTCGGCGGCAGCGCGCTGTGCCAGGTCTACGAGGCGCTCGGCGAGGTGCCGCCCGACCTCGACGATCCGAAGCGGCTCGCGCGCTTCTTCTCCGCGGTCCAGGAGCTCAACGCGCAGGGCCTGATCCACGCCTACCACGACCGCTCCGACGGCGGACTGATCGTGACGCTGCTGGAGATGGCGTTCGCCGGCGGCGCGGGGCTCGAGATCGATCTGACCACGCTCGCCGGGCACGATCTGGAGGTGCTGTTCGCGGAAGAGCTCGGCGCGGTGCTGGAGATCAAGAGCGCGGACTTCGGCAAGGTGAGCGAGGTGCTCGCCTACCACAACGTCGGCGAGTTCGCGCACCGCATCGGCAAGCCGGTGATCGGCGACGTGATCCGCGTGGCGCGCGGCGAGCGTACGTTGCTGCAGCGTGAGCGCAGCGAGCTGCGCGCGCTGTGGAGCGACACCACCTTCCGCATGCAGAGCCTGCGCGACGATCCGGTGTGCGCGCAGCAGGAGCACGAGCTTCGCCTCGACGCGCACGATCCCGGGCAGCTCGCCAAGGTGAGCTTCGCGATCGACGAGGACGTGGCGGCGCCGTTCATCGCGCGCGGAGCCAAGCCGCGGATCGCGATCCTCCGCGAGCAGGGTGTGAACGGGCAGCTCGAGATGGCATCGGCGTTCGATCGCGCGGGCTTCAGCGCGATCGACGTGCACATGAGCGACCTGCTCGAGGGGCGCGTCGACCTGGCGAGCTTCAAGGGCCTCGCGGCGTGCGGCGGCTTCAGCTACGGCGACGTGCTGGGCGCAGGCCAGGGCTGGGCCAAGAGCATCCTGTTCCATGCCGGCGCTCGCGACGCGTTCCAGGCCTTCTTCGCGCGCCCGGACACGTTTGCGCTCGGAGTCTGCAACGGCTGCCAGATGATGTCGGCGCTGCACGAGCTCATCCCCGGCGCCGAGAGCTGGCCGCGCTTCGTACGCAACCGCTCCGAGTCGTTCGAGGCGCGCGTGTCGCTGGTGCGCATCGAGCGCTCGCCGTCGATCCTGTTCGCCGGCATGGAGGGCTCGATCTTGCCGATCGCGGTCGCGCATGGAGAAGGCCGCGCGGAGCTGCAGGGCAACGCGCTCGTCAGCGCGCGCTTCGTCGATCACCGCGGCGAGCCCACCGAGCGCTACCCGCAGAACCCCAACGGCTCGCCCGAAGGCGTCTGCGCCCTGACTACTCCGGACGGACGCATCACCATCATGATGCCGCACCCGGAGCGTGTGACGCGTGCGCTGAACCACTCCTGGCACCCGTCCGAGTGGAGCGACGCCAGCCCGTGGATGCGCTTGTTCCGCAACGCACGCGTCTGGCTGGGCTGAGCGCGCTCCGCCGCGGGCGCGCTTCGTGTCACCAGTCGACGATCGCCGCGCCCCAGGTGAACCCGGAGCCGAACGCGACCATCGCGACCTTCATGCCGCGCTTCAGCCTGCCCGTGCGCTCCGCCTCGGAGAGCAGACCCGGGATGGTGGCCGCGGTGGTGTTGCCGTAGCGCTGAATGTTGTTGATGAACTTCGAGTCCGGCGCGCCGATCTGCTGCTGGATGAACTGGTTGATGCGCAGGTTCGCCTGGTGGAACGTGAACAGGTCGATGTCGTTCAGCGTGATCTTCTGCGACTGCATCACCTGCATCAGCGAGCCGATCATGCGCTCGACCGCGTGCCGGAACACCTGCTTGCCATCCATGCGCGCGTACATCATCTCGGGCTGCACCTGACCCACGCCGTTGGTGTCGACCGGGATGTACGGCTTCTTGGCGATGTCCCAGATCGGCTGGCAGAGGATCTCCGCGAAGCGCCCGTCCGCGCCGAGGTGCACGGTGCGAATGCCGCGATCCTCCTCGGTGGCGCTGACGACGACCGCGCCCGCGCCGTCCCCGAATAGAGACGCTACCTGACGACCGCGCGTGCTCAGATCGAGCGCCGCCGAGTGCACCTCCGCGCCGACCAGCAGCACGTGGTTGTAGGTGCCCGCGCGCACCATCGCATGCGCGGTGCTGAGTCCGTAGAGGAAGCCCGAACACTGGTTGCGCAGGTCGAGCGCGGGGATGAAGCGGCCCTGATCGCACAGCCCGAGCTTCTTCTGCAGAAAGACTCCCGAGCCAGGGAAGTGCATGTCTGGAGACAGCGTGCAGAAGATGATCAGATCGATGTCGCGCTTCTCGAGGCCGGCGTTCTTGATCGCCTCCTCGGCGGCGGGCACCGCGATGTCCGAGCAGCCCACGCCTTCGTCGGCGAAGTGGCGCTCCTGAATTCCCGTACGCTGCTCGATCCACTCGTGCGTCGTATCGATTCCGTATTCCGTACGCAGCGAGTCGTTGGTGACCACGCGTGGCGGGGCGTAAAAGCCGGTTCCCGAGATGAAAGCGTTCCGCATGTAGCCTCGCCGTCGAATATAGAACGAGAGTCTGCAGTGCACCCTGACAAAGCTCGCGCAACGCGCGCGTACTGACGGACTCATGACGCATCGCGGCGCGAACGGAGCCGCTGTCGGGCGT